>JBIIHR010000288.1:0-2874 GCA_044235655.1 Cyanobium sp.
GGATGGTGGTGCTGATGATCATCCACCTGGGCTCGGCTGGGCACGGATAGCCCCCCGAGGATCGTCAGGACAGCCAGCCCCACCAGGGCGGGGTAGGCCTTTCTGGGTTGGGCACGGCTTGACATGAGGGACATTGGTCTCCATCTTGTGGAGAGTTGTGGGCTGCCATGGTAGGCCGGTCTGATCGGGGTGACTCGATCACGGCGCCAGCAGTACCACCCCCACCTGCAAAGTCAGGCTCCGTTTTGGGCCCTGCTCTAAAACCCCAATCCCTGAGACGTCAATCGGGGCGACAGGATTCGAACCTGCGACCTAGTGCTCCCAAAGCACCCGCGCTACCAAGCTGCGCCACGCCCCGCCACGTAAAAATCATAGGCCCTCTCTGATTCCCAGGCTTGCGGTTGCCAGATGGCTGGCTACAACGGCCTGTCCCTGGAGCCTTGGGCCATGCGGCGGCTGACGACTCTGGTGTGCTTGGCTCTCCTGATGGCCAGTTGGGGAGTGGTGAGTCAAGTCCAGGCCCAGCACCGGGAGACAGAGGTGAGCGACCTGGGCAGAAACACCAGCCTCCCCGCTGCTCTGAGGCCCTTCTTCCTCCCCACCCCGGAGACCTTTGCGGAACGGGGATCTCCTGGGTCTATGGGGAATCCTTCCCCCCAGCCAGACAGCGGGTCGATAGGGGCGATGCCCTCTCTGGGATATCCCATCAACCAGGCCCCCATCGAGGTGAGCCCCTTCGGCATGCGCTATTCCGAATCGCGCGGGGCCTGGAGGATGCACACGGGCATCGATCTCATTGTTACCGAGGGCACACCCGTGCTGGCCTCAGCAAAGGGGACGGTGATCCTGGTGGATGAGGTGAGCGGCTATGGCCTCACGGTGGTCGTGGATCACGGCGGCGGGTGGCAGACCCTCTATGCCCATCTGTTTGAGCTGGCCGTGCAACCCGGCGATCTGGTGCATCGCGGCCAGCCCCTGGGACGGGTGGGGGAGAGCGGCCGGGCCAGCACACCCCACCTGCATTTCGAGGTCCGCCAGCGCCGGGGAGAGCGGCTGGTGGCCCTGGATCCGGGGCCGATCCTGCGCCCCCAGGTGCCGGGAGCCGTTGTGTTGCGTCGCTGAGGTGTTCGCGCCCTAAAACCAGATCCGCATGGGCAGCCCACAGCTGTCCTGCTCCTCTTCTCCCACCCAGCTCGCCAGACCCCAGGCACGACGCATGGCTGAGCGCAACAGGGCGAACGCATCCAGAAGGTCGTCGTCGGCAACGGCCCGCCGGGGCAGGGTGGGCCGGATCCGCTCAAATTCTCCTGGAAACAGGCTCTCCACCAAGGTGAGCCGCTGGAGCCGACCCGGCGGTGTGGCCTTGCCATGGTCCATGGGTATGCCCCCGTTCCATTCGCGGAAACACAACTCCGGGTGGGTTTCCAGCAGCAGAGGGCGCAGAGCCTGATGCTGCTGCAAGAGTCCATCCACCTGGCGGATCTTGGCCAACAGGTGGAAGCTCTGCAAGCTCAATCCCCGCCCTTGCAACTGGCGGCTGAGGGCATTGGCTTCCGCGTAACTGGTGGCCGCCAGCACAGGTCTGAGGGGAGCGGGAAACACGCTGCTTCGCCTCGCCCCCAGAAGAGCCCGGGCCAGGTGATCACAAGCCCGGGGACCCCGTTCGGCCAGGCCGATGGGAATGTCGATGGCGGTAAGGGGCAGGGGATCGGCCAGCTCCACCAGGTGGAAGGCGTCGGAAAGCACGGTGGCCTCCACCAGCCCCACCGGGCTGCGGGGCTTCTCAGGAAGACGGACTCGCAACCTGATCCATCCGCCTTTGCAACCATCCACACCCTGCAACCAGTGGCCGGCGTTAAATCTCGGGTGGGGAAAGCTCGGGGTGATCACGGGAGATGCTCACGATGCTCGGGGCAAAGAGAAACACCGAATCCCCAAGGCGCTCGGACTGGCCGTCGATGGCGTAGACCCCGCCGGAGACAAAATCGATGATGCGCTGGGCTTCCTGGGGTTCCAGGGCTTCGAGGTGCAACACCACGGTTTTCAGGTGCTGCACCGCCAGTACGGCCTCCGTGGCGTCTTCAAAGCAGGAGGGGGTGAACACCACCACTTCGGGCGACCAGTTGCCAAATGGAATTTCCATGGCGCCAGGGGCCGTTTGCATGCCTTGAACCTTACCGCTTGCCGACTTCTCGTCTCATCGCTGTCGCGAGTGTCGCGCCTGACACATAAGCATTACGCATTGGAGTTGTGTATCAGCCTGATACGTAATTTCTATTTGTAGCGCTCGTGCCCCCTCTGGTCAACCCCCTGATGAAGTAAAAATGCAAAATCCTTTTCGTAAAATCTTTCACCGATGGTTTTCACGCCCTCTGACGTCACCAATCTGCTCAAGCTGGTGCAGGGCCAACCTGTCCCTGGTGCTGTTACCGGCATCCGAGCCCTCAGTGGCCAGGGCAACAACCTGCTGAATCCCACGTGGGGGATGGCCAACACCACCTTCCGGCGCGTCACGGCTGCCCGTTATGGCGGGCAGATCCGGGTCACTGATCCCACCACGGGGGCCAGCACGGTCCAGAACCTCGACGTGAATCCCCTCTTCCGGGGGCTCGACCCCCGGGCGATCAGCAACATCGTGGGAGTCCAGCAGGCCGCAACGCCGAAGCAGGCCGTGAACCACCTCTGGGTGGCCTTCGGCCAATACGTCGACCATGGCTTTGATTTTGTGGAGAAGGGGGGCAGTGGCACCTTGGAGATCGGGGGGCCTGGCGTGAACCGTGCCACCGACAATCCGGCCGACCTCACGCGGGCCTTGGTGACGGGTTTTGACGCCAACGGCATTCCCTTGCATCGCAACAAGACCGCCCAATACGT
>JBIIHR010000290.1:0-2867 GCA_044235655.1 Cyanobium sp.
CACGGAGCAGGAGAGCAAGGCTGGTAAGGAAGAGAAGGTCACCATTGCTCCACCGGTGGCGCCGGCGGTGAAGAAGGAGCCACCGGCGGCCAAGGCTGTTGCCGCCAAAGCTCCGGCTCCAGCGGCGGCCCCAGCGGCCCCAGCGGCTCCAGTGGCCGCCGTTGCCCAGGCCGCTACGGCGGCTCCTGCGGCCGCTCCAGCCGCCCCCGCCGCGGCGGCCCCAGCGGCGCGCACGACGGCCGAGGAGATTGCGGCCCAGCTGGCTGCTGAGGCCGCCAGCCGCCCCGCCCCCACCCTGGCCACCTTTGCCCCCGATTGCCTTACCCCTGGCGCCGCCACCCCGCGCCGCCGCCGCAGTGCGGGCGCCAACCTGGGGGCGTTCAAGGAGATTGCCCGGGGGCTGATGAAGAGCTGAGCTGGCTGCGCCAGCCCGACAGCCAGGCGGCCGCCGCCACCGCCGCCGTCGACGTGCGCAGGATCGTGGGGCCCGCACTCACCGGAATCCAGCCGTGGGATTGGGCCGACTCCTCTTCGGCTGGGGTCCATCCCCCCTCCGGACCGATGGCCACCCACACCGGCTCCCTGGATGGGTTTCTCTGCTCCTCCAGCCATTGAGGCAGCAGGGGCCTGTTGGCTCCGCGGCTGCTGGCCAGGAGTTTCACACCCTCCAGGGGTGAGGTGAACCAGGTCTGCGCTTCCTGGGGGGCGGCCAGATGGGGCCGGTGGAGCCGCTCGCACTGCTCCACCGCCTCCTTGACGATCGCCTGCCACCGCTCCTGGGGCCAGTGGCCCCGCCCCACGCAGCGTTCCGCCTGGAGGGGTTGCAGAGCATTGATCCCCAGTTCGGTGGCCATGCGCCAGATGAGCTCGCTGTCCTGCCGGGGCAGGGCCACGGCCAGGGCCAGGGCGGGCCATGGGGCGCTCTGATCTTCCAGGGGCTGGGCCAGGGGTTGCTCCAGCTGCAGGCGATCGCTGCCCTCCAGGAGTGCACTCCAGCGCCTCCCTTCCCCATCTACCACCTCACAGCGCTGGCCACTGGAGAGCCGCAACACCCGGGTGAGGTAGTGGGCCTCTGGTGCGGTGAGCGCCACCTCCGGGCCTAGGCGGTGGGGAGGGATGAGAAGCCGGCGTTGTTCCCGGGCCATGGCCTCACCTCCTCACCGCAAGGGCGCCTGGGGGCCCCGTCCGGCACCTTCCCCGAGGGCGAAGGGACTGCCGGGGTCGTCTTCGATCGGCCAGTCGTCATTGAGCCCCCCAATCACCAGTTCACAGAGCTCCACCACGTCGCGATCGATCTGGCGGAGGGTGTTGATCAACACGTCGAGGGCAAAGGCATCGCTGGTGCCCAGATCCATCCAGCAGCGGCCCCAGGTGCCCTGGTATTCCATGGCGCCCATGCTGTGCATGAGGGCTGGCAGGGCCTGATCCGCGGTCTCCCCCTCCCATGGCAGCCAGCTGAGATCCGCGCCGGCATCGTGGGCTTGGAGGTTTTCCGCATTGAACCCCCCCAGCTTGCCCAGATAAAACCAGCTATCGAAGGCCGTTTCCACGTAAGCCCGTTCTCCTTGGCCCGGTGGATGGGAGAAACGCAGCCAGAGCCAGCAGTTGAAGGGATCCACATCGCGAAAGCGCACGTCCACGGCAGAGCAGGGCGGGGGCTTTCAGGCTGCCACCCCATGGGCTGAGGGATCCTGTGCTCCGTTCGACTGGCGGGAGGCCATGCTGGCGGGATGCTTGAGCTCCAGTCGGTCTGCTACCACCCGGCCACCTCCGCCCAGCCGGTGCTGCGAGACATCCACCTGCGTTTGCAGCCCGGGGTGCTCACCCTGGTGGCGGGGCGCAGCGGCAGCGGCAAGACCACCCTGCTGGAGGTGATCTGCGGCCTGGCCAGCCCGAATGGGGGCACGATCCGCTGGAATGGCGAAACCATGACCGCACGCCAGCTGCGGTGGCTCTGCGGGCTGGTGTTCCAGTTTCCCGAACGCCATTTCCTGGGCCTCACGGTGGGCCAGGAACTTCGCGTTGGCCAACGCCGCCTCTCCACCGAAACGCTCCAGGCCGTGCTGACTCGGGTGGGTCTGCCGGATCTGCCCCTCACTCCGGCCCCGGAGCAACTCAGTGGGGGCCAGCAGCGCCGGTTGGCCCTGGCCGTGCAGTTGCTGCGGGATCCCAAGGTGTTGTTGCTGGATGAGCCCACAGCCGGGCTGGACTGGGCTGTGCGGGATGGGGTGCTCGATCTGCTGCAGGGGCTGGCCCAGGAGCGGGCCCTGCTGGTGGTGACCCATGAACCCGAGATCTTTGCCCCTTTGAAGCCGGAGGGGTGGCGGCTGGAGGAGGGCGTGCTGCGTCCTCTCAGCCGGCAGACCTCCTTACGATGCCCCTAGGACAAGGGAAGGGTGATGGCTGATCAGCTGCTGCGCGCCACGGCGGCCGGAGGGGGCATCCGCCTTGTGGCGGTCACCACCACTGTGGCCAGTCGCTACGCCCGCCATCGCCATGGGTTGTCCTTCCTCACCACCGCCCTGCTGGGCCGGGCGATGACGGCTGGTCTGCTCCTGGCCAGCTCGATGAAGGTGGCCCATGGGCGGGTGAATCTGCGTATTCAATCGGATGGCCCCTTGCGGGGCTTGATGGTGGATGCGGGGCGGGATGGCACGGTGCGGGGCTACGTGGGGAATCCGTCGCTGGAGTTGGATCTGGCGGGCACGGCGGAGGGGGATCCTGCCTTTGATTTCCGCCGCGCCACCGGCACGGGCTACCTGCATGTGGTGCGCGACATCGGCGAGGGGGAGCCCTACAGCAGCACGGTGGAGCTGGTGAGTGGAGGGATCGGCGACGATCTGGCCTGCTATTTGCTCCATTCGGAG
>JBIIHR010000289.1:0-2867 GCA_044235655.1 Cyanobium sp.
CCACACAGCCCAGCTTGGAGCTGCCACACTGCATTCATTACCGCTTTCCCCTACGGAAATGCCCGCTAACAGCGATTTCCAGCAGGCCATTCAGGCCGCCCAGCGCAGCTCCCTCGTGGGCCCCAACGTGCTTCGCAAAGCCCTGCCCTATGTGGGTGGTGGCATGGTGCTCACGGCAGGTGGAGTGATGGGCGGAATGGCCCTGATGGCGAGCAACCCGCCCCTGTTCATGCCCCTCTTCGTGGTGGCGATGATCGCCCAGTTGGTGCTGTTTTTCGTGGCCCAGAACGTGGCCCTCAAGGCCAACAACAGCACGGCGCTCCCCCTGCTCGCCTCCTACAGCCTGCTCACGGGCTTCACCCTGAGCGGCATCGTGTCGCTGGCGATCGGCACCGCAGGGATCGGCGCCATCGGCACCGCCGCCCTCGCCACCGGCCTCACCTTCGTGGCAGCCTCCATCTTTGGCCGCCGCATGAGTGATTCGGTGGGTCAGGCCCTCAGCGGAGTCGTTGGACTCGGCATCATCGGCCTGCTGATCGCGATCGTGGTGCAGCTGGTGGGCGGCATCTTCATCCCCGGGTTCGGGATGGGCACCTTCCAGCTCATGATTGCCGGTTTCGGCACGGTGCTCTTCATCGGCGCCGCCTTCGTCGACTTCTACACGATGCCCCGCACCTACAGGGACGACCAGTACCTGGCGGGTGCGCTGGGGATGTATCTCACCTACATCAACCTGTTCATCTTCATCCTGCAGTTCATCATTGCCCTCAACGGCGGCGGCCGCAGAGACTGACCCATCTGGCGGCTTGCCTAACTCATCAGCCCCCACCTCGGCGCAGGTGGGGGCTTTTTTCATGGCGCCATCTGCCACACTCGGCCCACCTGCGGCCCGCCGATGCAGATCTCCTATTTCCACACCTCAGAAAATGTGCCCCCCGTGGTGGGGATCGCAGATGGGGGCCCCGATGCCGCCGTGGTGATTGATGTGCTCCGGGCCACCACCACCATCGCCTGGTCGTTGCACAACGGAGCCGAGGCCATTGAGGCCTTCGCCGATCTGGGAGCACTGGAGGCAGCGGCCGCCGCATGGCCTGAACACGATCGCCTGCGGGCAGGGGAACGGGGGGGCAAACGGGTGGAGGGCTACGACCTGGGGAACTCCCCCCTGGCCGTTACTCCGGAGCGGGTGGGGGGCAAGCGGATCTTCATGAGCACCACCAATGGCACCCGGTCACTGGCGGCGGTGCAGGCCGTGCCCCTCCTGCTGACGGCCTGCCTGCCCAACCGCACCGCCGTGGCCCGGCGGCTGATCGCCCGCGATTGCCAACAGGTCTGGCTGGTGGGAAGCGGTTGGGAGGGGGATTACTCCCTGGAAGACAGCCTGGCGGCGGGGGCGGTGGCCTCCGCCGCCATGGAGCTGGCCGTCGCCCCCCACCGGGGCGTGCGCTGCGGCAACGATGAGATGCTGGCCGCCCTGGCGCTCTGGCAGCAGTGGCGCCACGACACGGAAACCTGCCTGCGGGCCGCAAGCCATGGCCAGCGGCTCCAGGGCATCGGCAACCACGATGCCGATTTCGCCTGTTGCGCTGCGGTGGATTCCCTCGCCATCGTGCCCATCCAGTCAGAGCCTGGGGTGTTGCGCGCCAGCTGAAACGCCCCTTGTGTTCACCGTCGCGTCCCTTACAGTTCGGCCCTGCATTGTGTTGGCGGTGGTGAGCAGTTTTCTGGCAGCGGCCCTTCAGCTCACCAGCACGTCTGAACCCGACGCCAATTTCGCTGCTGCCGAGGAGCAGATTGAGCTGGCTTCCCGCCGGGGGGCCGAACTCGTGGGATTGCCAGAAAACTTTGCCTTCATGGGCGACGACCAGCGGCGGCTGGAGCTGGCCTCCAGCCTGGCGGAGCGCTGCAGCCAATTTCTGGTCACCATGGCGCGGCGCTACCAGGTGACGCTCCTGGGCGGAGGATTTCCCGTGCCCGCCTCGGAGGGCTCCACCTTCAACCGGGCAGAACTGATCGGTCCGGAGGGCCAGCTGCTGGCGCGCTACGACAAGATCCACCTCTTCGATGTGGACATTCCGGATGGAAGCACCTATCGGGAATCGGCAACAGTCCGCCGGGGCCAAGAGCTGCCACCGGTGGTGGAGGTTCCCGGCTTGTGCAAGGTGGGGCTTTCGATCTGCTACGACGTTCGCTTTCCTGAGCTCTATCGCCATCTGGCAAAGGCCGGTGCAGAGCTGCTCATGATTCCTGCGGCCTTCACCGCCTACACGGGAAAAGACCATTGGCAAGTGCTGCTCCAGGCGCGAGCGATTGAAAACACCGCTTACGTGTTGGCACCCGCCCAGACGGGCCAGCATGAGGGTCGCCGCCAGACCCACGGCCATGCACTGGTGATCGATCCCTGGGGCACCGTGTTGGCCGATGCGGGTCAGGCGCCGGGACTGGCCATGGCTCCTGTGGATACGCAGCATGTGACCCGGGTTCGTGCCCAGATGCCGAGCTTGCGGCACCGCCAACCCGCCCTCTTCTGAAGCGCCCATGGTGATCTGGCGATGGCGAGGGACAGCCCGGCGCTGCCCCAACCGGATGCTCGCCGTTCTGGTGGGTTGGTTTCTGCTCAACGCAGGCCCCGCTTGGGCTGCCAGCAGCCTCTTCGCCTGGCAGATCAATCGTCAGGGGCAACTGGAGCTCCGCACCACCCCTGGTGCCGCCGTGCGCGCCTATTTCGAAGAGGGTCGTCGGGACCAGGGACCACGGGTGTGGTTCGATCTTCCTGGCGCCCCCATGCGACGCCGCAGTGTGCGGGGTGCCGGATCGCTCGTGGAGGTGCGGATTGGCAAGCCCGACCCCCAGACCACCCGGCTTGT
>JBIIHR010000021.1:0-9486 GCA_044235655.1 Cyanobium sp.
CTTGGTCAGCGCCCTTCTGGGGCCCCTGGTCTGGGGATTCGGAGCCGCGATGGTGCCGGCCATGGGGGCGCCCCCAGGCGCTGGCGTTAGCAGCTCCCCCACCCTGGGGCCGGCCCTGCAGCCTTCCACGGCTGATCAATTGGCCTTGGTTGAGCACCTGCGTCGCAAGGGCGTGCTCTTTTATGGCGCCTGGTGGTGTCCGGCGTGCTTCAAACAGAAAAACCTCTTTGGCCAGGAGGCGGGCAACCAGCTCCCCTATGTGGAATGTGAAAAAACGGAGGAGCAGCGGGAACGGTGCAGAAAAGTGGGCATTGCCGCTTTCCCCACCTGGGTGATGGGTAGCCAGCGGCTGGAGGGGGTGCAAACCCTGGATGAACTCAGCCGCTGGAGCGGCTACGGGGGGGGGCTCAGCGGGGTGGTGGGCCCAACCCGCTGAGCACTGGCGGAGGGTGCGCCCTTAAACGCTCACCGGGTGGGCGAGGAGGTTGGTCGAGGTGGTGAGGCCAGCCTGGCTTAGCCGATCCGCCATCTGGCGGGCGGCGCTTGGGTGGCCGCGGAACACGATGGCGCTGCCCGTGCGTTGGAGCAGGGAATCCAGCCTTTCGGCCTCGTGGCTGGCGAGGTCCTCTATGGCCTGGCGCAGTTGGCTCACCACGGGCTGGAGGGCCAGAAGCACGGACACCGTGGCGATCGGCTCCAGCGCGGTGCGCTCTTGCACGAGGGCGGGGAGGAGGGGGGCGGAAGCCATGGGGCATGAAGCAGGAATGGGGTTAAACCTATGGGCCGCCGGCGTGTGGGGGTAGGGGGGAAGATCCCTTCCAACCGGCCTTGACAGCTCGGGATGGCTCCGAAGATGGGGGGGACATCAAGGAGCGGGTGGCCGGCCCACCAGCCCATACCGCCTCAGGATCCAGCCATCGATGGGGGTGCCACCGATCACGTGGCTGCGCAGGATGGTTTCAATCCGCTCGGGCGTTACGCCGCCGTAGATCGTGCCCTCGGGCCAGATCAGCAGCACGGGCCCCTCGCCGCAGATGCGCAGGCAGTCGGCCTTGCTGCGCAGCACGATGCCGCCGGGGCGCTCCGGGTGCTCCAGCCCCAGTTCCCGTACCAGCCGCTTGAGAGAGTCCCAGCTGGCGGCCCCCACGGCGGGATCGGGGCAGCAGAGCGCCTTGGTTGGCGTGGCGCAGAGCAGCAGGTGGTGGGAAACGGGAATCACGCCGGCAGAGCCGCAGGGGCCTTGGCGCTCAGCCGAGCTGCAGTCTCCCGCACCGCCTCCCGGGCCCAGGCGTCCACCGCCAACACGTCGGACAGGGAGGGATGGGCCATGAGATCGGCCTTATGGCGGTCGCACACCCGCTCGATCAACCGTGGGATATCCAGGAAATGCACCCGCTCTTCCAGAAACAGGGCCACGGCCTGCTCGTTGGCGGCGTTCATCACCGCCGGCATGGTGCCGCCGGCTCGCCCCGCCGCGTAGGCCAGCTCCATGCAGGGGTAGCGGGCCGGGTCGGGTTGGCGAAAGGTGAGGGCCCCCACCTCGGTGAGATCCAGGCGCCGCCAGGGCGTGGCGATCCGTTCAGGCCAGCTCAGGCAAGACAGGATCGGCAGCTTCATGTCGGGCCAGCCCAGCTGGGCCAGCACGGAGGAATCGGCCAGCTCCACCATCGAATGGATGATCGATTGGGGGTGGATCACGATCTCGATGTGGTCGTAGTCGAGCCCAAACAGATAGTGGGCTTCAATCACCTCCAGGCCCTTGTTCATCAGGCTGGCGGAATCCACCGTGATCTTGCGCCCCATCGTCCAGTTGGGATGGCTGGTGGCATCGGCCACCGTGGCCTTGGCCAGATCGGCCGGATCCCAGTCGCGGAAGGCGCCGCCGCTGGCGGTGAGCTGGATGCGGCGCAGGCCCGGTGTGGGGTGGCCGATGCAGAGGCGGGCGGTGTCGGGCCAGGGGGTGCCCTGCAGGCACTGGAAGATGGCCGAGTGCTCCGAATCTGCCGGCAGCAGCCGGCTGCCGCTCTTCTCCAGCTCCGGCAGCACCACCGGCCCCGCGGCGATGAGGGTTTCCTTGTTGGCCAACGCCAGGTCTTTACCGGCCCGAATCGCCGCCAGGGTGGGCAGCAGGCCCGCGCAGCCCACAATGCCCGTCACCACCAGATCGGCCGTGGGCCAGGCGGCGGCGGCCTCGAGCCCCTGGTTGCCCCCCAGGAGCTGGGGGGGGCGGGGCGGACGCAGCTGGGACTCCAGGGAGGAGAGCCGCTCCCGAAGGACCGCCACTTCTTCTCCATCCGCCAGGGCTACCACCTCGGGCTGGTGCCGCAGGATCTGCTTGATCAGCAGATCCAGGTTGCGGTTGGCCGTGAGGGCCACCACCTTGAAGCGATCGGGAAACTCCTCGACGATCTCCAGGGTCTGGGTGCCGATGGAGCCCGTGGAGCCCAGAACGCTGATGGCCTTCATGTCACCCTCTCCGCCGGCGAAGGTGCCCAGTCTCCCACCGTCTCCGGCAGGGTGACGCGGTTGACTGGGCCCAGCGGAGTGCATCCCATGGCCTGGCTGGATCGGTGGAACTTCATCGCCCGGGCGAGGCTGGAGCGGGAGCTCTGGGATGCCTTCGAGCGGGGTGAGGATCCGGAGGCGCTGGTGGCCCAGGCGGCCCAGGAAGCGGAGGGAGGAGAGGACAGCCAGCGGTTTCGCCTGGAGGTGTGGCGCAGCACCCTGGTGCGGATCCGCAAGATCGAGGCCCTCATGCGGGATCAGCGGCCACCAGCAGGGCCACCGCCAGGCTCGTCGCCAGTCCCGCCCCCGCCCGCAGCAGATCAAGACTGAGATCGGCCAGGATCGCCCGGGCCGGACGCCCCAGGCCCCGGCAGGCCAGTCCCAGCTCCCGGCCCGCCAGCAGGCCCAGAAACAGCCAGGAGGTGCTCATCGGCAGCCGGTTGCCCCCCAGGAAGGCCAGCAGCACCAGGCTGTAAAGCAGGCTGATCAGGCTGGTGGAGCGGGGATCCTGAAGGCGGCACTTGCTTCGCAGCCTCCCCTGGATCGGGCCGCCCCCCAGGGCGACCACCAGCCCAACGGCGCCGCAGAGCACCACCAGGCTTACCAGCAGCTCCGCCAGGTTGAGCTGGCGGGGCAGGTAGACATAGATGTTGGCCAGATCCTGGATGAGCCACTGGATCCAGAGCACCCCGGTAGCCAGCCATTGCAAAGCCGTCCAAGGGTTGGCGCCCCTGGATGGCGACTCGGGATCCGTGGAGGGCAACCCAGGCTCCCCCCGTATCCCTTCGAGCCAAGGAGAGAAGAGTCCGTAAACCAGCGCCGCCACCAGGAAGGCCAGGCCATAGCCAGCCAGGGATTTTCGGAGCATCCCTCCCAGCTCCAGGGGGGCCACAGCCGTGAGCACCAGGAAGGAGGTGCTCACGGGCAGGCCCAAGCGGGTAAGGGCCAGCAGGGTCAGCAGGGGCAGCAGGTCGATCCAGCGCCAGCGCTCCGGGAGGGGAAAGCGCTCCAGCCGGCCCCAGGCCGGATCCCCGGCGCCGGCCCACCAGCTCAGCAGGAGCACCGCACAGAGCAGTCCGGCGAGGAACAGCCCCTGGCCCAGCCGGCTGGTGCGCCAGCGCTGGGCTGCGAGAAAGGGGCCCAGGGTCTGGAGGGCGTCATTGCCCATCACCGCCAGGCTGGCCAGGCCGAAGGCCGCCAGCGGCAGGGGATTCACTCCCGGATCCAGACCGTCACCCCGCCGGGTTTGTCCACCAGCTCCACCCCCTGATCGCGCAGTTCGGCCCGGATGCGATCCGCTTCTGCAAAGTTGCGGGCCGCCTTGGCCTCCCTGCGCTGCTCCACCAGGGCCTCAATGGCTTCTGGGGCCAACCCCTCCCCTGACGCCGTCGGGCTCTCGTCCTCCGGTTCCAACCCCAGCACGCCCGCCAGCTCCACCAGCACCTGCCAGCGAGGGTGCAGCTGCCGCTGGGCCGGGGTGGGGGCCTCGTTGATCTGAAGCTGGTTGGCCAGGGCCCGCAGGGGGCGGGCCAGCTCAAACAATTCCCCGAGGGCGGCGGAGGTGTTGAGGTCATCGTCCATGGCGGCGATGAAGCGCTGCCGGCTGCTGGCCAGCTCAGGGCCCAGGGCTTCAGACTCCATGCCCTCGGCGCCAGCCCAGCCCAGCAGCTCCCCATGGCGCTTCCCGAGGGAGAGGGCGGCATTGAGACCTTTCCAGCCGGTGGCGGCAGCCTCCAAGGCAGCGGCCACAAAATCCAGCGGTTTGCGGTAGTGGGCCTGCAACACAAAGAAGCGCAGGGTCATCGGGCTGACGCCGCTCTCGAGCAGGGCACGGATGGTGGTGAAGTTGCCCAGGGATTTGGACATCTTTTCCCCGCCCACATTCACCATGCCGTTGTGCAGCCAGTAGTGGGCCAACGGTTTGCCGCTCGCCGCTTCCGATTGGGCGATTTCATTCTCGTGATGGGGAAAGATCAGGTCGGCCCCACCGAGGTGCAGATCGATGGTGTCGCCCAGCTCCTCTCGCACCATGGCCGAGCATTCGATGTGCCACCCCGGCCGACCCGGACCCCAGGGAGACGGGAAGCTGGGCTCCTGGGGTTTGGCGCCTTTCCAAAGAGCGAAGTCGAAGGGGTGGTGTTTGCGGGCTTCCTCCTCCGCCCGCACCCGGCCACTGGCCCCCTCCTCCTGTTGCTGCAGATCCCGCCCACTGAGTTTTCCGTACTGGGGATAGCCCATCACTGAGAAATACACATCGCCATCGGCGCCGTAGGCCATGCCTTTCTGCTGCAGTTCGCCGATCAACTGGCGGATGCCATCCAGGCAGCGGGTGGCCCGGGGCATGCGATCCGGGGGCAGGATGTTCAGCTGGCCCAGATCTTCCAGGGCCCGCTGCAGATTGCGTTCACTCACCTCCTCCATGGAGCTGCCCTCCTGGGCGGCCCGCTGCAGGATCTTGTCGTCGATGTCGGTCACGTTCTGCACGTAGGTGACCGCATAGCCCTGCCACATCAGGTAACGCCGAAGCACATCCCAGACGATGTAGCTGCGGGCGTGGCCTAGGTGGCACAGGTCATAGACCGTGATGCCACAGCAGTAGATCGACACCCGTCCGGGCTCGATGGGCTCGAAGGGCTCCAGGCGACGGGTGAGCGTGTTGGTGAGCCTCAGCGGCAAGGGCACATCCGGCCGAGGGGCCGGCGCTGACTTCCAGCAGGCACCGTAGGCGGGCGCCTGCCTTCAGACCCGTCCCGCCAGCCCGATGCGCTCGCCCTGATACTGGGCCCGTTCGCGCACAGCCCGGCACCAGGGCTCCTGGGCCAGATACCAGGCCACGGTTTCCGCCAGTCCCTCTTCAAAGCTGTGGCGGGGGACCCAGCCCAGTTCCTCGGTGATCCGGGTGGGATCTATGGCATAGCGGCGGTCATGGCCTGGCCGGTCGGTGACCGAGGTGATCAGCTGGCTGTGGGGAGCCCCCTGGGGATGGAGTTGGTCCATCAGGGTGCAGATGGCGTCCACCACCTGGCGGTTGGTGCGCTCCCCGTGGCCGCCCACGCAGTAGCTCCGGCCGCACTCCCCTCGGGTGGCCGCCAACAGGAGAGCGTCCACATGATCTTCCACATAGAGCCAGTCGCGCACATTCAGCCCATCGCCGTAGACGGGAATGGACTCTCCGGCCAGGGCCTTCAGGATCACCACGGGAATCAGCTTCTCTGGAAACTGCCAGGGGCCGAAGTTGTTGCTGCAGTTGGTGAGTACCACCGGCAGGCCATAGGTGTGGTGCCAGGCGTTCACCAGGTGGTCGCTGGCGGCCTTGCTGGCGGAGTAAGGGCTACGGGGGTCGTAGGGGGTGGTTTCAGAAAATCTCCCCTCCGCCCCGAGCGACCCGAACACCTCATCGGTGCTGATGTGGTGGAGGCGGAAGCGCTCCCTCCGCTCCCCTTCCAGGCCCTGCCAGTGGGCCCGCACGGCCTGCAACAGGGAAAAGGTGCCCTGCACATTGCTGGCGATGAAGGCCTCTGGCCCCTCGATGGAGCGATCCACATGACTTTCGGCGGCCAGGTGCATCACCAGATCGGGATCGGCCTGCTTCACCGCCGCCCGGGTGGCCTCCCCGTCGGCCAGATCCACCTTGAGGAGCTGGTGGCGGCTGCTGGGTCCGCTGGTGGCTTCGCCGGCCGCCGCCAGCTGTGCCCCGATGCTGGTGAGATCGCTGGCGTAGCCGAATTTGTCGAGGTTGAAGACCGTGCAGTCGCTCTCCCGCAGCAGTCGGCGCACCAAGGCCCCACCGATGAAACCTGCCCCCCCGGTGACCAGGAGGCGGCGGCGTCCGGCAAGGAGGGTGGGGAGATCAACCATGGGTTCGGGTAGCAGGTGGGCAACGGGGGGATTCAGGCGGAGGCGGATAGGCGGGCCAGCACCTGGGCCAGGGCCTCCCTCCAGTGGAGGGGCGCCAACTCCAGCACCGTGCGGGTGGACCGGCAGTCCAGCAGGGAATAGGAGGGGCGGCGGGCCGGCGTGGGGTAGTCCTCCGTACCGATCGGACGCACCTGGGCGGCCGTGGCCAGAACCCCTTGGGCCACGGCGAGTTCCCCGATGGCCACGGCAAAGTCGTACCAGCTGGCCGCGCCCGCATCACTCCAGTGGTGGATGCCGTGAATGTTGCGCTGGATCACCCGCCAGCAGGCCGAAGCCAGGCTGTGGGTGGCGGTGGGGCAGCCCACCTGATCGGCGATCACGCCCAGGGATTCTCCGGCGGCCGCTTTCTGCCGGTGCAACCGGAGCATGGTGAGACAAAAGTTCTGGCCTACAGGGCCATAGACCCAGCTGGTGCGCAACAGGCAAAAGCGCTCGGGGGGCAGGGCTTTCATCACCCGCCGCTCCCCTTCGGCCTTGCTGGCCCCGTACACCCCAAGGGGATCCCGGGACTGGTCGGGCCGATAGGGGGAGCCCTGCTGCCCGTTGAACACGAAATCCGTGCTGATCTGCAGGAGGTTGCCGCCCGTTTCTGCCAGCGCCTCGGCGAAGGCCCCGGGGGCTCCCCCATTCACCCGAAGGGCAAGATCCGGCTCGCTCTCCGCCCGATCCACGGCGGTGTAGGCCGCGGCGTTGAGGAGCCAGTGGGGCTGGTGTTCCCGCACCACTTGCCGGCACGCCGAGGCATCCGCCAGATCCACACCGTCGCGCCTCAGCGGGATTACCTCCATGCCTTCGGGGATCGCGGCCAGAAGGGCCTGGCCCAGCTGCCCGTTGCATCCCGTGATCAGCACCTTCATCGGTGCCGTCATGGAAAGACATCCCCGGCTTCCGCAGCCTCCTCCAGGGTGGGCGCCAGGAGATCTTTTTCCGACACGCTTGGAGCGGTTCCGTCTGCGGGAAGGGGCCAGGCAATGGCCAGGGCGGGATCGTCCCAGCGGATGGAGCGCTCGGTGGCCTTGTCCCAGAAGTCGGTGGTTTTGTAGAGCACCTCCGCCCTCTCGCTCAGCACCAGAAAGCCATGGGCGAAGCCCTCAGGCAACCAGAGCTGGGCATGGTTCTCGGAGCTGAGCCGTGCTCCGATCCACTGGCCAAAGGTGGACGACTGGCGCCGGATGTCCACGGCCACATCAAAGATCTCTCCCTGCACACAACGCACGAGCTTTCCCTGGGCATGGGGCGGCAGTTGGTAATGGAGCCCCCGCAAAACGAGCTGGGAGGAGCGGGATTGGTTGTCCTGAACAAAGGTGGGCACCTCCTCCACTGGGAGCTCCAGGGCCTCGGCAAAGCGCTTCTGGTTCCAGCTTTCCAGGAAATAGCCGCGGGAATCGCCGAACACCTGGGGAGTGAGCAACAGGGGGCCGGCAATGGCAAGGTGCTCAATCTGCATGGGGGCCCTCGAGCAGCTGAAGAAGGTATGTGCCGTAGCCGCTCTTCCTCTGGGGTTCGGCCAGCTGGCCCAGCTGGCTGTCGTCAATCCAGCCCATCCGCCAGGCCACCTCCTCAGGGCAGCCCACTTTTAGCCCCTGGCGATGTTCCAGGGTGCGGATATAACTGGACGCCTCATGCAGGGAGTCGGGGGTGCCCGTATCCAGCCAGGCCATGCCTCTCCCCATCAGCTCCACCCGCAGCAGCCCGGCGTCGAGATATTGCTTGTTGAGGTCGGTGATTTCCAATTCCCCCCGCGCTGACGGTGTCACCCGGCGGGCCCGCTCCACCACGGAACCGTCGTAGAAATACAGGCCGGTGATGGCGTAGCGCGAGCGGGGCTGTTTGGGCTTTTCTTCGATGCTGATGACCCGGCCCGTGCCGTCGAACTCCACCACCCCATAGCGCTCCGGGTCCCTGACGGGATAGGCAAACACGGTGGCCCCCTCATCCAGGTCCTGGCTGGACTGCAGCTGGGGGATGAGATCGTGGCCATGGAACAGGTTGTCGCCCAGCACCAGGGCGGCGGGCGCGTTCCCCAGGAAATCGGCGCCGATCAGGAAGGCCTGGGCCAGCCCGTCCGGGCTTGGTTGCACGGCGTACTGGATGCTCACTCCCCAGCTGGAACCGTCTCCCAACAGCCGCTGGAAGGCGGGTTGGTCGGCGGGAGTGGTGATGATGAGCACCTCCCGAATTCCCGCCAGCATCAAGGTGGTGAGCGGGTAATAGATCATCGGTTTGTCGTAAACCGGCATCAGCTGCTTGCTCACCGCGCAGGTGAGGGGGGCCAGCCGGGTTCCGCTGCCACCGGCAAGGATGATGCCCTTTCGACTGGTATGGCCCGTTCTCACTGGATGCTCAAGTTCGCCTGAAGTGTCTCACAAATCAGGGTTTACTTCGTCTCCATCCAATTGGCCCCCACCCCCGTTTCCACCAGCAGGGGCACCTGCAGCTGGATCACGCCCTCCATGGTGCGTTTCGTCAGGGCGAGCACCTCCGCAAGAGCTTCCGGGGCCGCTTCCAGCACCAACTCGTCGTGCACCTGGAGCAGGAGCCGCCCCGGCAGGTTACGGGTGTTCAGTTCGTGGTACAGCTGCACCATGGCCAGTTTGATGATGTCCGCACTGGATCCCTGGATCGGAGCGTTGGCGGCCGCCCGTAGCTGCTGGGCTTCGAGCCCCCCCCGGCGGGCCCCTTCGATGGGGATCTCCAGGGGATCCTTGCCCCGATGCCGGCCCAGGCCGCCGGGGTCGAAATGGAACGTGCGCCGGCGACCGAGGATCGTCTCCACATAGCCCCTGCTGAGGGCCAGGCGCTCTTGCATCTCAAGAAAGGCGAACACCTTGGGATAGCGCTGCCGGAAGCGCTGCAGAAACTCCTTGGCTCGTGCCTGGGGGATGCCCGTTTCCCGAGAGAGGCGCTGTGCGCCCATGCCATAGATCACCCCGAAATTGATGGTCTTTCCCAGTCGCCTTTCCTCTGCGCTGATGGAGTCTTTCTCCAGCAGCAACCGGGCGGTGAGGGCATGGACATCGTCGCCGTTGTTGTAGGCCTCCACCAGCACCTCCTCTCCGGATA
>JBIIHR010000022.1:0-9450 GCA_044235655.1 Cyanobium sp.
AGCCCCAGGCATGCATCTGACGCCCCAGGAAAAGGACAAACTTCTCATCGTCACCGCCGCCCTGCTGGCGGAGCGCCGGTTGCAGCGCGGTCTGAAACTCAACCACCCGGAAGCCATGGCCTGGCTGAGTTTCCAGGTGTTGGAGGGCGCCAGGGATGGCAAGACCGTGGCCGCCCTGATGGCGGAGGGCACCACCTGGCTGAATCGCGACCAGGTGATGGAGGGCGTGCCGGAACTGGTGAACGAGGTGCAGATCGAAGCCGTCTTTCCCGATGGCACCAAGCTTGTCACCCTGCACGATCCCATCCGCTGAACCCCATGGCCCCCCTGATCCCTGGCGAACTCCTCCCGGAACCCGGCAGCCTTGAGCTGAACGTCGGCCGGCCCGTGACCACGCTCACGGTGGCGAACAGCGGAGATCGCCCCGTACAGGTGGGCTCCCACTTTCATTTCTATGAATGCAACGGGGCCTTGCTCTTCGACCGCAAGGCCGCCTACGGCCTGCGCCTCGACATTCCTGCCGGCACGGCGATCCGCTTTGAACCGGGCGACACCCGGGAGGTGGATCTGGTGCCCTTCGCCGGAGAGCGCCGGGTGTTCGGCTTCACCGGCCAGATCAACGGCCCCCTCGACTGACCCCCATGCCCTACCGCATCGACCGCCGCGCCTACGCCCAGACCTACGGACCCACCACCGGCGACCGACTGCGCCTAGCGGACACGGAGCTGATTCTGGAAGTGGAGAAGGATTTCACCGTCTACGGGGATGAGGTGAAGTTCGGGGGCGGGAAGGTGATCCGCGATGGCATGGGGCAGGCCCAGACCAGCCGGGCCGGTGGCGCGGTGGACACGGTGATCACCAATGCGGTGATCCTCGACTGGTGGGGGATCGTGAAGGCGGACATCGGCCTGCGGGACGGCCGCATCGTGGCCATCGGCAAGGCGGGCAACCCCGACATCCAGGAAGGGGTGACCATCGTGGTGGGCCCAGGCACCGAAGCCATTGCCGGGGAAGGCCACATCCTGACCGCCGGCTCCATCGACACCCACATCCATTTCATCTGCCCCCAGCAGATCGAAACGGCCCTGGCCAGCGGGGTCACCACCCTCCTGGGGGGAGGCACGGGACCGGCCACGGGCACCAACGCCACCACCTGCACCCCCGGCAGCTTCCACCTGGCCCGCATGCTCCAGGCCGCGGAAGGACTGCCGGTGAACCTGGGATTCTTCGGCAAGGGCAACGCCAGCACGCCGGACGCCCTGGAGGAGCAGATCAGGGCCGGTGCCTGCGGCCTGAAACTCCATGAAGACTGGGGCACCACCCCGGCCGCCATCGATTGCTGCCTGAGCGTGGCCGACCGCTTCGACGTGCAGGTGTGCATCCACACCGACACCCTGAACGAGGCGGGCTTCGTGGAAGACACGATCGCCGCCATCGGGGGCCGCACCATCCACACCTTCCACACGGAGGGAGCTGGTGGGGGGCACGCACCGGACATCATCCGGATCTGCGGTGAAACCAACGTGCTGCCGAGCAGCACCAACCCCACCCGGCCCTACACCCGCAACACCCTGGAGGAACACCTCGACATGCTGATGGTGTGCCACCACCTGGATCCCCGCATCCCGGAAGATGTGGCCTTCGCCGAATCCCGCATCCGCCGGGAAACCATCGCCGCCGAGGACATCCTCCACGACCTGGGCGCCTTTTCGATCATCGCCAGCGATTCCCAGGCCATGGGGCGGGTGGGGGAGGTGATCCTGCGCACCTTTCAGACGGCCCACAAGATGAAGGTGCAACGGGGACCCCTGGCGGGCGACAGCACCCGCAACGACAACACCCGCCTGAAGCGCTACATCGCCAAGACCACCATCAATCCCGCCATTGCCCATGGGCTCGACAGCCAGGTGGGCTCCGTGGAGGTGGGCAAGCTGGCGGATCTGGTGCTCTGGAAACCCGGATTCTTCGGCGTGAAGCCCGAACTGGTGATCAAGGGGGGCTCCATCGTCTGGGCCCAGATGGGGGATGCCAACGCCTCCATTCCCACCCCAGGTCCAGTCCACGGCCGGCCGATGTTTGCGGCTTTCGGCGGTGCCCTGGTGCCCAGCTGCCTCACGTTCGTGAGCCAGGCCTCCCTGGAGGAGGATCTGCCCCGCCGCCTCGGGCTCCGGCGACCCTGCGTGCCCGTGGCCCACACCCGGGGGATCGGCAAGAAAGAGATGCGCAACAACACCGCCCTGCCCAAGGTGGAGGTGGACCCGCAAACCTATGAGGTGTTTGCGGATGGGGAGCTGCTCACCTGCGAACCGGCCGAGGTGTTGCCGATGGCCCAGCGCTACTTTCTGCTGTAGGTCCCGTGTTTCGGTAACAACAATCACCCAGGATCCCACCCGGGGCACTGCAGGATCCAAACCATCAGAGGACCGAAGAGAATGTTCACGGCGTACCGACCCAACCACGGTTACGACGAGTATTTCAGCGCCCCAGAGCTGCCCCGACCGGCCCTCCAGCCCCTGCTCTCCTCCCTGGGCCGCATGGGCCTGGAGCAACTGAACCACAACCATGCGGCCGCAGGCATGCTGCTCCGTCGGCTGGGGGCCACCTTCCGTCTCAACGATTCCGGCAGCCTGGGGGTGGAGCGGATCCTGCCCTTCGATCCCTTGCCCCGCCTGATCCGGGCCAGCGAGTGGGAGCGATTGGAGAAGGGGCTCTTTCAGCGCCTGGAGGCCATCGATCTCTTTCTGGCGGATGTGTATGGGCCAGGGCACATCCTCAGCGACGGCGTGGTGCCCCGGGAGGATGTGGAGAGCTCCCACGGCTGGCGCCCCCAGATGCAGGGCATCCAGCCCCCTCTCGGCCGCTGGTGTCATATCTCGGGGCTCGATCTGGTGCGCGATGGCGAGGGCACCTGGCGAGTGCTGGAGGACAACCTGCGCTGCCCCTCCGGAGTGGCCTATTTCCTGGAGAACCGGCGTGTGATGAAACGCATCTTCCCCAGCCTTTTCTCCGGGCGCACGGTGCAGCCCATCGACAACTACGCCTCCCACCTGCTGGAAACCCTGCGGGACCTAGCCACCTGGACGGACAACCCCAAGGTGGTGCTGCTCACCCCAGGCGTCTACAACAGCGCCTATTTCGAGCACAGCTATCTGGCTCAGCAGATGGGCATCCAACTGGTGGAGGGAAGGGATCTGGTGGTGGAAGACCGGCGGGTCTGGATGCGAAGCACAGCCGGTCTGGAGCCGGTGGATGTGATCTACCGCCGCATTGACGATGATTTCCTGGATCCTGAGGTGTTCCGCAAGGATTCCATCCTGGGGGTCAAGGGATTGATGGAGGCCTATGCCGCCGGCCGGGTGGCTATCGCCAATGCCCCTGGCACGGGGGTGGCCGATGACAAGTTGATCTATGCCTATCTGCCCGAAATGATCCGCTACTACCTCAAGGAGGAGCCGATCATTGAAAATGTGCCCACCTATCTCTGCTCCCGCGCCGAGGATCGCTCCTACGTGCTGGGCCATCTCCATGAGCTGGTGGTGAAATCGGTGGCGGAAGCGGGGGGTTACGGCATGTTGATCGGCCCCCATGCCAGCAAAGAAGAGATCGCCATCTTTGCCTCCAAGATTGAGGCCGATCCCAGGAATTTCATCGCCCAGCCCACCCTGGAGCTCTCCACCGTTCCCTCCCTCAGCGAAGGGGAGATCTATCCCTGCCACGTGGATCTGCGCCCCTACGTGCTGCGCAGCAAAAACAACTGGGTCACGCCGGGGGGGCTCACCCGGGTGGCCCTCCGGCGGGGCTCTCTGGTGGTGAATTCCTCCCAGGGTGGGGGCTGCAAGGACACCTGGATCGTGGAAGATTCCGCCGCCGAGATCGGGGAGACCCTGCCATGCTGAGCCGCGTTGCGGATTCGCTCTACTGGATCAACCGCTACGTGGAGCGGGCGGAAAACATCTCCCGCTTTGTGGAAGTGAGTGAAGCCATGGCCCTCGACTGCCCTCCCGGGAGCGCGGAGCCCTGGCTGCCCCTGATCGATGCCAGCGGCGACCGGGAACTCTTCGACAAGCTCTATCCGGCCGGCAATCCGGAGGATGTGGTGAACTTCCTCGTGCGCGAAGCTGATAATCCGAGCAGCGTGGTGAATTGCATCACCTTTGCCCGGGAAAATGCCCGCCAGATCCGCGATGTGATCACCACGGAGATGTGGGAGCAGATCAATGGCTGTTACTGGGCCCTGCAGGAACCGGACTACTGGGAGCAGCCCCCCCAGGAGCAACTGCGCCTGATCCGCCGGGATTGCCAGCTCTTCTACGGCATCACGGACGCCACCTTGAGCCGGGATCTCTCCTGGCAATTCAGCCGACTGGGGCGGCTCCTGGAGCGGGCCGACAAGACCACCCGCATCTTGGATGTGAAATATTTCCTGCTCCTCCCCTCCAATGAGGATGTGGGCGGGGTGCTGGATGAGCTGCAGTGGATCGCCCTGTTGCGCACCGCCGGGGCCTACCAGATGTTCCGCCAATCCCAGCAGCGGGCCATCGCTCCACGGGCCGTGGCGAGCTTCCTCCTCCTCGATCCGATCTTTCCCCGCTCCGTGCGCTACTGCCTGGAGCGGATCAGTGAAACCCTGCGCATCATTCGCGGCAGTTCCGTTCCGGGGGCTCCCGATGAACTCGAATGCCTGGCCGGCCTCACCCTGGCCCGCTGGAGCTACACCAGCATCGACGATCTGATCGCCAGCGGCCTGCATGAGGCGATCGACCACCTCCAACAGGACTTCAACCGTCTGCACGCGCTGATTGAGAAGCGGTATTTCATCGCTGCTGCGCCCACCAGCTCGCAGACCAATTCAGAGCCCGCATGCGCGCCCACATAACCCACACCCTGCACTATCGGTATTCGGCTCCGATCCTGCTGGGGCCCCACCGCTTCTGCCTCAAGCCCCGGGGCCACGGCTTCCAGCGACTGGTGCTCTTCGAGCTGGCCATCACCCCCGAGCCCGACACCCTCTACCCCCTGGTGGCGGCCAGTGGGGATGAGATCCTGCGGGCCCGCTTTCTCGGCAGCACCGACCGGTTCCTGGTGCAGGCCCGGAGCGAGGTGATCACCCAAACCGCCCCACCCCTGGAGATGTGCCTGGAGGTGAGCCCCCCCCTGCTGCCCTATCCGGTGGGCCATCTCAATGGCGATCTGATGGGGGCCCTGGAAGGTTGGCTCCCCAATGGCCAGCACGATCCCGCCGCGGTCGACCTGGCCCAGGAGGCCCTGACGGGCTGCGATCAAATGGCTGTGCCCTTTCTCAACCAACTGATTGCCATCATTCAAGATCGGGTGAAATACACCCAGCGGCACCATGGCCCTGCCTGGCCAGCCGGCCGCACCCTGAAGGAACGGGTGGGCTCCTGCCGGGATCTGGCGATGCTGATGATCGAATGCTGCCGCTGTGTGGGCCTGCCCTCCCGCTTTGTGAGTGGCTACCACCTGGTGGAGCCCAAGCCAATGGATTACGACCTCCATGCCTGGGCGGAGGTGTATCTGCCCGGTGCCGGCTGGAGGGGCTACGACCCCAGCGGCAAGGGGCTGATCGATGATCGCTACATCGTGCTGGCCACCTCCTCGAAGGCCAATCTCACCGCGGCCGTGTCCGGCAGTTTTTCCGGGGGCACCCCGGTGGAGAGCGACCTCAAATGGAGGATTGAGGCCCGGGTGCTGGAGCCGGAGCCGGCGCGTGCCCAGGATGAAGAAGTGGCCCCCAGCTTCCAGGCTGGTAGCCAATGCTTCAGCGATGCTCCCCATGCCGCGCCATGACGGATAGAGATTCGGTTGTATAGGCCATGGTGACCACCCCCCTTTCCTCCCCATCGGCCCCCGCGGCGAATCCCCTGGCGGAGGACATGCGCCGCCATCTCTTCCTGAGCCAGGCCAAAGCCCCAGCCCTGGCCACGGTGCACGATCACTACCTCTGCCTGGCCCTGGCCGTGCGCGACCGGCTCCTGGCCAGCTGGGTGGATACGGCCGAGACCTACACCGACCAGCACGTACGCACCGCCATCTATCTCTCGGCGGAATACCTGCTGGGGCCCCACCTGGAAAACAACCTGGTGAATCTCGGCTTGCACAGGGAAGCCGAGGCCGCCTGCGAGGAACTGGGCCTGTCGCTGGATCAGCTGATCGCCGAGGAGCCGGAGCCGGGACTGGGGAATGGCGGCCTGGGGCGACTGGCCGCCTGCTTCCAGGAGTCGATGGCCACCTTGGAACTGCCAGCCATCGGCTATGGCATCCGCTATGAATTCGGCATCTTCCGCCAGCAGATCGGCCCCAGCGGCCAGGTGGAAAGCACCGACCCCTGGCTGGCCCGGGGGAATCCCTGGGAGGTGATCCGGCCGGAGTGGAGCTACCCGGTGACCATCGGCGGTCAGACGGTGATCGGCGTCGCGTATGACACCCCGATCCTGGGGTACGGCGTGCGAACGGCCAACACCCTGCGGCTGTGGTCCGCCCATGCCCCGGAAGACTTTGACTTCGCCTCGTTCAATGCGGGCGACTACACCCGGGCGGTGCTGCACAAGGTGCAATCGGAAACCCTCTCCAAAGTGCTCTATCCCAACGACGAGATGGAGCAGGGCAAGCGTTTGCGGCTGAGCCAGCAGATCTTTTTTGTCTCCTGCTCCCTGCAGGACATGTTCCGCATCCTCAAGGGCCAGGGCATCGACGTGCGCGACTTCCACAAGAAGTACGCCGTGCAGCTCAATGACACCCATCCCGCCATCGCCGTGGCCGAGCTGATGCGGTTGTTGGTCGATGAGCACGGGGTCGACTGGGACACGGCCTGGAGCATCACCACCGCCAGCATCAGCTACACCAACCACACCCTGCTCCCCGAAGCGCTCGAATGCTGGGGACTGGATCTGTTCCAACAATTGCTGCCCAGGCAGCTGGACATCATCTTCGAGATCAACGCCCGCTTCTTGCGAATGGTGCGCCTGCGCTACCCCGGCAAGCCGGGGATGCTCGAGAAGCTCTCGCTCATCCAGGAGGGGAGCACCCGCAAGGTACGCATGGCTCACCTGGCGGTGGTGGGAAGCCACCAGGTGAATGGGGTGGCGGAGCTGCACAGCCATCTGCTGAAGCAGAACCTCTTCCACGACTTCGCCCAGATCTGGCCTGAGCGCTTCACCAACATCACCAATGGGGTCACCCCGCGCCGCTGGCTGGCGGTGTCCAACCCCCATCTGGCCACCCTGCTGGACGACAGCATCGGGCAGGGCTGGAAGAGCGATCTCGACCAGCTCTCCCGCATCGAGCCGATGGTGCAGGATCCGGCCTTCCTCGAGCGCTGGCGCCTGGTGCGGGAGCATGCCAAGGAACGCCTGGCCCAGACCATCCGCCAGCAGACCGGCGTGCTGGTGGATCCCACCAGCCTCTTCGATGTGCAGGTGAAGCGCATCCATGAATACAAGCGGCAACACCTGGCGGCCCTGCAGCTGGTGGAGCGTTATCTGCGCATCCGGGCCGGGGAAGACTTGCCGCCCCGCACGGTGATCTTCGGCGGCAAGGCCGCTCCGGGCTACGCCATGGCCAAACTGATCATCCGCCTGATCGTCGGCATCGCCGACATCGTGAACATCGATCCGGCCATGGATGGGCGGCTTCGGGTGGTGTTCCTGCCCAACTTCAGTGTGAGCCTGGGCCATCGCATCTATCCAGCCGTAGACCTCTCCGAACAGATCTCCACCGCCGGCATGGAAGCCTCCGGCACGGGCAACATGAAGATGGCCCTCAATGGCGCCCTCACCATCGGCACCCTGGATGGAGCCAACATCGAGATCCGCGACCGGGTGGGCGGCGACAACTTCTTCCTCTTCGGCCACACCGCTGAACAGCTGGCGGCCATCAACCGCAACGGCTACCACCCCATGCCCTGGCTGGAGAATGAGCCTCTCACCAAAGAAGCGATCGATCTGATCGGTTCGGGCCATTTCAGCGAGGGCGACCGGGAGCTGTTCCACCCCCTGCTCTCCAATCTCTGCAGCAGCGATCCCTTCCGCGTGATGGCCGACATCGGCGACTACCGCCGGGCCCAGAATGATGTGGACGGGGCCTGGTTGGATCGGAATCGGTGGCTGCAGATGTCGGCTCTGAACACGGCCCGCTGTGGCTTCTTCTCCTCCGATCGCTCCATCCGGGAGTACGCCGAGCGCATCTGGAAGGTGCAGCCGGTGCCGGTGGCCACCACCCGCCGTGAGGCCCACCTTGCGGACCAGGACGGCACCCGTGCTGGTGGATGATCCCTGGAGCCCCTGGCTCTGCCCATGACCGCCTGGATGGACACCCTGGCCCAACGGATCCAGGAGCGCCTGCAACAGGCAGGAATCCAGTTGACCGTTGGAGGGGAGCCGACGCTCGTGCCCCTGGAGCCCGAGGGGGCGGAATGGACGATCGCGGCGGATGGACCCACCAAGCTCCCCCTGGCCCGCCGACTCGCGGAAGTGTTTCAGCGGGACGTCTGGCCCGGCAGCACCCTGCTCTATTGCCCGGGGAAGCTCTATGCCGGAGAGGTGAATCCCCGCTGGGCCCTGCGGCTTCTGGTCCGCTCCGATGGGACACCCCTGGCAACGCCCCCCCGCTCCCCGTCGCCGCAGGCGCCCCCCACCCCCCTGCGGGCGGAGCACGCCACCGCCTGGCTGGAGGGGCTGGGCCAGCGGCTGGGGGTGAAGCTGCAGCCGGTGGCCCTGCGGGATCCCCTCGATGACACGCGGCAGGCCTGGGCCGCACCCCTCACCACCTCGGAGATCCCCCCGGAAGGGGCCCCACAGGAGTGGACCTGGGAGGCGGGTGCCTGGCCCCTGGCGGAGGACCGGCGCCAGCTCAGCGGCGCGCCGGGGCCCGCAGGTCTGCGCTTGCCCCTGGCCCATTTCCCGGACAACCTGCCCCGGCAGGTGCTCACCCTGGAGGTGGGGGACGACGGCTGGGAGCTGTTTCTTCCCCCACTCCTCAGGCGCCCCCTGGAGACCCTGCTCCAGGGAGTGGCCGATGGGCTGGCGGGGCTCACGGAACCCAGGCTGAGCGGCATGCTGCCCAGCGACTGTGACGACCACTGGCAGGTGCTCGGGCTGACGGCCGATCCGGGCGTGCTGGAAATCAACCTGCCCGTGTGCCATGGCTGGGGCGACTACGCCCTTTGGCTGCAGCGGATCGAAGCGGCCGGCCAGCAGGTGGGGCTGCGCACCTGGAAGGAAACCGCCCATGGCACCCAGGAGGGCACGGGGGGAGGCAACCACCTGCTCTGGGGGGGCGCCAGCCTGGCCACGAATCCTTTTTTTCCCAGGCCCGCCTGGCTGGCTGGCCTCCTGCGCTACTGGCAGCACCATCCCAGCCTGGCCTATCTCTTCAGCGGCGCCAGCGTGGGGCCCGCCTCCCAGGCGCCACGGCCGGATGAGGCCGCCGGCT
>JBIIHR010000291.1:0-2825 GCA_044235655.1 Cyanobium sp.
CTCCAGCAGCCGGGCCCCCACCTGAGCCGCAAGCCGTCCGGCCACCTCGCTCATGGGGGCCAGCAGGGGCAGACTGCCGTCCTCCAGTTGGACGGTTTCATAGGCCACCCCCGTGGTGCCGGCCTCCAGCAGGGCCCGGCCCACCTCGGTGTAGGCGGCAAGGTGGAGGTAGGTGAACAGCACCAGGTCGCGGCGCAGGAAACGGAATTCCTCCGGCTGGGGCTCCTTCACCTTCACCACCAGATGGGCCGCCCAGGCTTCCTCCCGTTCCACCAGGCGGGCGCCGGCCACCCGGTAGGCGTCGTCGCTGATACCCGCCCCCAAGCCGGCCCCCTCCTGCACCCGCACCTCCATGCCCTGCGCCACGAGCTCCCTCACCCCATCGGGTGTGATGGCCACCCGCTGCTCATCGCGCTTGATTTCGGTTGGCACTCCGATCGTTGCCATGGGTGCCGCCAGGTCGGGAAGGGCCATGGGCCGGCTGAATCCTTGGATCCAATCCACTGTGGCCGCTGAAGGTGGCATCCGCCAACAACCCGCCTTGAAACGTCAAAGCCAGGCCCCCTGCATCCGAGGATGGGGAGGCCGGAGGTGTCGATGCCCCTTCTCTGCCCCCCCCTGCAGCCCGAGCTGCTGCGCCAGCTGGAAGCCTGGCTGGCTGAAGATCTGGGCCGGGGGGATCTCACCAGCCCAGCCCTGATCCATCGCGAGGGCCGGGCCCAGTGGATCTGCCAGCAGGAGGGGGTGTTCTGCGGGGGGGATCTGGTGGAACCGCTGTTTCGCCTGCTGGATCCCCAGGCGCGCGTGGAAGGTCGGGTGGCGGATGGAACGGAAGTGCGGGCTGGCCAGCGCCTGCTCACCCTGGTGGGGAATGCGGCGGCCTTGGTGGCGGGGGAGCGCACAGCCCTCAACCTGGCCATGCGGCTGTCGGGGGTGGCCACGGCCACCGCGGCCCTGGTGGCCGAATTGGCTGGCACGGGTGTGCGGCTGGTGGACACCCGGAAAACCACCCCGGGACTGCGGGTGCTGGAGAAATACGCCGTGCGCTGTGGCGGCGGCACCAACCACCGCTTCGGGCTGGATGACGCGGCCATGCTCAAGGAAAACCACCTGGCCTGGGCGGGGGGCATTGGGCCGGCGGTGAAGGCGGTGCGGGCCTCCGCTCCCTGGCCGGCCCGGCTGATCGTGGAAGCGGAAACGGAGGAGGAGGCCCAGCAGGCCCTGCGGGCCGGAGCCGATGGGGTGCTGCTGGATGGATTTTCGCCAGAGGAGCTGGAGGAGTTGGTGCCACGCCTGCGGCACCTGGCGCCGGGGGCGGTGCTGGAGGCCTCGGGGGTGAAACCAGAGGCGCTGCGGGCCTACGCGGCCAGCGGCATTGACCTGATCTCCACCAGCGCGCCGATGACCCGCAGCAGCTGGCTGGATATTTCCATGCGGTTTGAGGCGATCGTGGCGTGAGGGGGTTGAAACAGGCTCATCAGGCCTCAATAGTGGTAACGGCCCTGCAGAAATTCCACACGATCAGCCTTGATCGGATCAACGCAGCGGTGCTCCTCCCTCCTCGTAGGCGCTTAACGCCAGGAGAGATGATCAGATTTCCCCTCCACTGCTTGGCCCCTCCATGCTCAGCGTGCTCCAGACGCTCCGCCACCAGCTCCAGGGCGCCATGGAACGGGCTTTTCCGGAGGCGGCCGCCGCGGCCCGGGCCGGAGGCAACCCCTTCGATCCCCAGCTGGGCCCGGCCAGCAAGCCTGAATTCGGGGATTTCCAGGCCAACGGGGCCCTGCCCCTGGCCAAGCCCCTGGGCCAGGCCCCCCGCGCCATTGCGACGGCCGTGGTGGAGCAACTGGCGGCCGATCCGGCGTTTGCGGCCCTCTGCCTCCCCCCCCAGATTGCCGGGCCGGGCTTCATCAACCTCACCCTGCGGCCGGAGGTGCTGGCCGCCGAAGTGCGCCGGCGGGTTGGGGATCCGCGCCTTGGGGTGCCCAACGCGGAAGGGCCCCTCCCCCCGGTGATCGTGGATTTCTCCAGCCCGAACATCGCCAAGGAGATGCATGTGGGGCACCTGCGCTCCACGATCATTGGTGATGCCCTGGCGCGGGTGCTGGAGTTTCGCGGGCACCCTGTGCTGCGGCTCAACCACGTGGGGGATTGGGGCACCCAGTTCGGCATGCTCATCACCCACCTCAAGGAGGTGGCGCCGGAAGCCCTGGAGCGGGCTGATGCGGTGAATCTGGGAGATCTGGTGAGCTTCTACCGGCAGGCCAAGGCCCGCTTCGACAGCGATCCAGCCTTCCAGGCCACCTCAAGGGAGGAGGTGGTGAAGCTGCAGGGGGGGGATCCCCTGAGCCTGAAGGCCTGGACCCTGCTCTGCGCGCAATCCCGGCGGGAGTTTCAGCAGATCTACGACCGGCTGGCCATCCAGCTCACGGAGCGGGGGGAATCCTTCTACAACCCGTTCCTACAGGCGGTGGTGGCCGATCTGCGGGGGGCGGGCCTGCTGGTGGAGGACGCCGGAGCCGAATGCGTGTTTCTGGAGGAGGGCAAGCCACCGGTGATCGTGCAGAAGAGCGATGGGGGCTTCAACTACGCCACCACCGATCTGGCCGCCATCCGCTACCGCTTTGCCCCCCCGCCCGAGGGCGATGGGGCCCGGAGGGTGATCTACGTGACGGATGCGGGCCAGGCCAACCATTTCGCCGCCGTGTTTGAAGTGGCACGACGGGCGGGGTGGGTACCGGAAGGGGGCCGGCTGGAGCATGTGCCCTTTGGCCTGGTGCAGGGGGATGACGGCAAGAAGCTCAAAACCCGCTCCGGCGACACCG
>JBIIHR010000292.1:0-2803 GCA_044235655.1 Cyanobium sp.
AACCCCACCACCATCTGCCACCACCCCACCGCTTCGGTGGTGGCCAGCCGCAGGGCCGTGAGAATCCCATTGGTGCCATAGGCATGGTTGAGGGGCTCGCAAGCCTGGCCTTCCAGCCGCAGCAGCCGGGGCTCGGGCTCCACGGTGACCACCTCCAGCCCGAGGAGGTGGCCCGGATCCCTCAGGAACCCCCAGCGCAGGGAACCGATACCCCCCGATCCGCCGGCGATGAATCCCCCCAGGGTGGCGCTCCGATAGGTGCTGGGGGCCAGGCGAATGGCCCGACCGTGGGGCAAGAGCTGACGATCCAGCTCCGCCAGCAGGCAGCCGGCCTCCGCTTCCACCACCCCCGTTTCGGCCTCCACGGCCCGCACCTGGTGCAGCCCCGTCATCTCCAGCACCACCCCGCCCGCCAGGGGCACACACTGCCCATAGTTCCCCGTCCCCGCTCCCCGCACGGTGAGGGGCACCCCATGGCGGGAGCAGGCCCCGGCCACGGCCATCACCTCTTCCACGCTGGTGGGGCAGGCCACCACCTGTCCCTTGAACCCCGCCAGCAGCTGGCGCAGCACCGGGGAATAGGTATGGAAATCGCCGGACAATTTCTCCAGCTCAGCCGGCCCATCCAGCAGGGTCAGGGCAGGAACGTTCCGTTGGAGCTCCCCCACCAGGGCACCGATCTGGGACGCCGAGGGCACGGGCGGCAGGGGCGGCAGGTTCAGGGAAGGCATCCTTGTGGGACAGAGGGGCGGCTCTCAGTTTCCCTGGGGGATGGCCCCTTGGGCTGCGAAGGGTCCCAGCAGCTGGGATGGGGTTTCCGCCTGAGGGGGTTCCAGCCAGACGCCCTGTCTCAACACCCGCCGCTGGGGAGTGCGGGCCAACAGCTCGGTCCAGGAGGAGGCGGCGAGAACCACCAGATCCGCAGGCCCACCGATCCGCAGAACCCCATCCCAGGGCAGGGCCAGGAGCTGGGCCGGAACGGTGGTGAACGGCGCCAGCCCCGCCCGTTCCCAGGGCAGGAGGTGGGTGGCCACCGTGCCCAGGCGGATCAGCTCGATCGGATCAAAATCCCCGCCTGGATACCAGGGATCCTGCACGTTGTCTCCGCCGATCGCCACGTTGACACCGGCCTGCTGGAGCTGGCGGATGGGGGCTTTCGGGCGACGGGCGGGGGTGCGCTCCGGATCACGGTTCAGCAACCACAGATTGGTGGTGGGGAGGGCCACCACGCCCACCCGCGCCTCGGCCATCCGATCGGCCAGCTGGCGGAGGGTGCGATCCTCCATCAACCCCATGCTGCTGGCATGGCTCGCCACCAGGGGCACCCCGCAGCGCTGCTCCTTCAACACATCCCGCAGCAGGTTCAGTCCCCGGGGTGGGGGTTGGTCGCTTTCATCGATGTGCAGATCGATGGCGCAGCCTTCCCGCTCCGCCAGGGCCAACAGGGCCAGCAGGGCTTCCCGCTCCAGGCCCGTCTGGCTGAAGGGGGGCCCGAGCACACCCCCCAGGAGGCCTCCCTGGGCCCCAACCCGGCGGGCCAGCTGTTCCCCCTCTCGGCCCAGCCAGAGCTCGATCGGCACCAGTGCGACCAGTTGCAGGTCCACCCGTCCGGCCCAGCGCTGGCGAGCCTGGCCCAGCACGTCCCAGCAGAGATCGGCCCAGGGGCCAAAACTGTCGATGTGACTACGGATGGCCCGGAGGCCATAGCGCCAGGCCTGCTCCAGGGCCCGCTCCACCCTGGCAGCCACCTGCTCGGGGGTGCGCTGGTGGGCTTCCAGGGTGTTGATGCGGAGGGCCTCCTCGATGGAGCCGGCCCGGTTGGCGTGGGTCGGCGCGGAAAACGCCTTGTCGAGATGGGCGTGGGCTTCCACCAGGGGGGTGAGGGCCAGGGGAAGGCCCTGACTGGGTTCTGGCCCCCCATAGGGGTCCAGCCGGGTGAGTTGGCCGTCCTGATGGCTGAGGCACACCCGGACCAACCCATCGGGATCGGCCTGCGGCAGGGGGAGGGTGGGATCGATCAGGCTGCGGGGGATGGCCCGGGGGGGGAGGTGGTTCAACGGCCTTGCCTGGAGTCCCTGGGCTCATGGGCCTGCAGCAGGAGGAATTGCCCGGCCCCCGCCAGGGTGGTGGCCTCGTAGCGGGGAAGGCGCAGGTTGGGCACCTGACGCAGCCCAGGGAGCAGGGCCGGCAGATCCAATTCCGTGCGATACACGCTGAAGAGCCCCAGGTTGCTGCGCCGGGTGTTGGCCTGCACCAGCTTGCCGAGGATGGGTTTCTGGGAGCGCACCAGCTGGGGGCAGTGGCGGATGAGCAGCCCTCCCAACATCCCGCTCAGTCCATCGTTCTGGCAGAGCTCCTCGGTGAGAAGGCTGGTGAGCTGGTTGCCTCCGAAGTCGGCGAAGGCCGCCGGACCGGGATTGGTGCTCACCAGACCTAACGTCAGACCAACGCCCAGCAAAGCCAGTGGCAGACATCGGGAGACCGGTTTCACCGGTGTGTGCTCCAAAACCGTTTCACGTTGGCAGAGATTTCCCGGCACTGCGCCCCCTTGGTGGTCTGGGCGTCAAGTGGTAAGTTCGTCTCACCACGGCGGGCGTCGCCAAGTGGTTAAGGCAGCGGCTTGTGGCGCCGCTATTCGGGGGTTCGAGTCCCCTCGCTCGCCCTTTTTTCCTCCCACTCCTCCCCTGGGGAGAGGCCAGATGTGTCGGCCCCCGAGCCGAAATGCTCAGGCTTGCTTTCGCTTTGAACCCGCGCCCTAAATCTTCGGCTGTGAAGCACGCTCTCCAGCGGCGGGTTTGAAAGC
>JBIIHR010000293.1:0-2802 GCA_044235655.1 Cyanobium sp.
ACCGCTCCGACGCCATGCCGGCCACCTCCGCAACCCCCCACGCTGGAAATATTGAGCGACTCCACCAGAAATTGCTTGAGCACGTCGCTGCTGCGAGCGCCGAGGGCCTTGCGCAAACCAATCTCCTCAGTGCGCTCACTGACGGCCACAAGCATGATGTTCATGATGCCAATCCCTCCCACAAATAGGGAAATAGCACCAATGGCACCCAGCAAAAGGGTTAATCCCCCTGTGATGGTCTGCACAATGGAAAGGGCATCTTTCTGAGAACGCACCACAAAATCATCTTCACGCAGGATGCGATGCCGTTGCCGGAGCAGGTTGGTGATCTGAAAGGACGCAGCCCCCATGCTCGCCTCATCCTTCGCTTCCACGCTGATGAAGCTCAGGCTGATGCCATAGGTAGGATCCCGCCCGCTGAGGCGACTCACCATGGTGCTGAGCGGAAGATAGGCCGCCTCATCCTGGTTGCTGCCAAACACGGCCCCTTTGGGTTCGAGGACGCCGATCACCTCAAAGGATTGATCCCGAATGCGCAGACGCCTGCCAACGGCCTGACCTAATGGAAAAATCTTGTCTTTCAGGTCTGGGCCAAGAACCACCACATTGCGAGCCCCATCTAGATCGCTCTCGCTGATGAAGCGTCCCTGGGCCACTTCGAAACTGCGCACCCCCAAGAAATCCGGAGTAACGCCGCTGATGGTGGCAGAGGACGTGGACGAGCCGGCCTGAACGACCTCCAACAGGGAAATCTGGGGAGCCACGCGACGCACGGCAGGAACCTGCTCGGCGATGGCTTCCGCATCTTCCAAGATGAGAGTTTTGGGAGTGTCCAACCCCTGGCGCCGAGTGTCGTTCCTCCCAGGAACAACAAAAAGAACATTGGGTCCAAGGGCGTTCAGCTGGTTATCCGCAAGACGCTGGGCTCCCTTTCCCAGCCCCACAAGGGTGATCACGGAGGCATTGCCAATGACAATGCCGAGCATCGTGAGCAGGCTCCTCAGGCGATTGCCCTTGAGGGTGGCGACAGCCATGGAGGCTGTTTCCCTGAATGGAACCGTCGCGTGCGGCATCGAGACCAGGATCAGGGAGGAAGGTCTAAAGCGGATTGACACCCAAAGGCAGTTTATGGCTGCGGGTTCCACGGTGAACGACACCTTGGTGGATCTCCAGCGTCACGATTTCACCCTGCCGGAGGTCGTTGGTGGCGTTGGCCACACCGACAATGACAGGAATTCCGAGACGCTCCGCGATCACGGCCACGTGGCTGTGGCGACCTTCCATTTCGGCGATGATGCCGCGAGCCTTTCGGATGGCCTCCAGATAGGCAGCCGTGGTTTCGCGGACCACAAGAATCTCCCCGTTTTCCACCCGTGCGGCCTCCTCAGGCGTTTGGGCCAGGCGCACTTTGCCGCTGACCGAACCCGTGCCGATCCCCGTGCCACGCCCCAGAACCGCCGAAACGATCCCCACTTTCACCAGATCGGTAGAACCGCTCACCCCTTCCAGGGTGCCGGCGGTCTGAACGACCAGATCACCCTCCTTCAGGAGGCTCTTCTGCTGGGCCACCCCCATGGCCAGGCTGAAGGTGCTCTCCGCAGATGCCTGCTGGGCGATCAGAAGCGGGTTCACACCCCAGACCAGTTGCAACTGACGAGCAACGGACACCTCGCTGGTGATCGCAAGAATGGGAGTGCTGGGGCGAAATTTACTGACGTTGCGTGCGGTGGATCCGGTTTGGGTGAGGGGAAGGATGGCGGCGGCATTGAGCTGCCTGGCAATGCTGCTCACCGCCTGGCTGATGGCATTAGGGATGGTGGTGGCCATCTGCCCATCCAAAACACGCTGCGGGTAGTCGCGTTCGATGCGTCTGGCAATGCGGGCCATGGTGGCCACCGCCTCGACCGGGTAATCCCCAACGGCCGTTTCATTGGAAAGCATGACCGCATCCGTACCATCCAGAATGGCGTTGGCCACATCACTCACCTCCGCCCGTGTAGGGCGAGGACAGGAAGCCATGGAGTCCAACATCTGGGTAGCCGTGATGATTGGTATGCCCAGACTGTTTGCCTTACGGATCAGTTCTTTTTGTAGCAAGGGCACCTCTTCCGCAGGCATCTCAACACCGAGATCTCCTCGGGCCACCATCACGCCATCACACAAGGGGAGAATGGAGTCGATGGCTTCAATAGCCTCAAACTTTTCGATCTTTGCCACCACTGGAGTGGTTGCACCCTGGCCACGAATCAATTCCCGAATCTCAAGAATATCGGATGGATTTCTGACGAAGCTCAAGGCGATCCAATCCACGCCTTGCTGCAAGCCAAACGACAGGTCTTTCCTGTCTTTGGATGTCAGGGCACGGATGGAGAGTTGAACATCGGGGAAGTTCACTCCCTTGTTGTTGGAGAGAACTCCCCCCACCGTGACCCGACATTGCAGCGTCTGGTTTTCCAGATCCACGTGATCAACCACCATCTCCACGCGGCCATCATCCAGAAGGATTCGACTACCGGTGGGCACCTCCTCCACGAGACGGTCGTAGGTGACTGTTGCGATCTCCCTGTTGCAAGCCACATCCCTGGAGGTGAGGGCGAAGGGATCACCCACCCCCAGGGTGATGGGGCCAAGTTCAAAACGCCCTAGGCGGATCTTTGGCCCCTGCAAATCCTGAAGGATGCCGATGTGCACGCCCATTTCATGGGCTACCTGGCGGATCGTGGCGATGCGCTGAGCGTGTTCCCCATGGTCGCCGTGGGAAAAATTCAAGCGAAAGGTGGTGGCTCCAGCTTCGATGAGAGC
>JBIIHR010000294.1:0-2786 GCA_044235655.1 Cyanobium sp.
GCCCTCAAGCGGGGCGAGGGCCTGGCGATGGTGGAGCTCGTGCCCCGGGAGGGGGAGGAGGTGCCCGAGGGCTGGGAGCGGGAGCGGCTGTTCTCGGAGCATTTCGCCTGCCCGGAGCACGGCGCCGTGATGGAGGAGCTCTCCCCCCGCCTCTTCTCCTTCAACAGCCCCTATGGGGCCTGCGCCGATTGCCATGGCCTGGGCCACCTGCGCCGCTTCACCATGCAGCGGGTGGTGCCCGATCCGAATCAGCCGGTGTATGCGGCGATCGCCCCCTGGAGCGACAAGGACAATTCCTATTACTTCTCCATGCTCTTCAGCGTGGGGGAAGCCTTCGGCTTTGAGCTCAAAACGCCCTGGAACCAGCTCAGCGATGAGCAGCGGGATGTGGTGCTGAATGGAAGCCGGGAGCCGATCATGATTCAGGCCGACAGCCGCTACCGCAAGAGCAAGGGGTTTCTACGTCCCTTTGAGGGGGTGCTGCCGATTCTGGAGCGCCAGCTGCGGGATGCGAGCGGGGAGGCCATTCGCCAGAAGCTGGAGAAGTTTCTGGAGCTGGTGCCCTGCGCCACCTGCCAGGGCTTGCGGCTGCGGCCCGAGGCGCTGGCCGTGCGCATGGGCCCTTATTGCATCCATGAGCTCACGGCCGTGGGGGTGGATGAAACCCTGCGGCGCATCGAGGCCCTGATGGGGGTGGGCGCGAGCGAGGCCAGTGAGCCCCTGCTCAGCCCCCGCCAGATCCAGATCGGCGAGCTGGTGTTGCGGGAGATCCGGCTGCGGCTGCGCTTTCTGCTGGATGTGGGGCTGGATTATCTGAGCCTGGATCGGCCGGCCATGACCCTCTCGGGGGGGGAAGCCCAGCGGATCCGGCTGGCCACCCAGATCGGGGCGGGCCTCACGGGGGTGTTGTACGTGCTGGATGAACCGAGCATCGGCCTGCACCAGCGCGACAACGACCGCCTGCTGGCCACCCTGCTGAAGCTGCGGGATCTGGGCAACACCCTGATCGTGGTGGAGCACGACGAAGACACCATCCGGGCTGCTGACCATCTGGTGGACATCGGCCCCGGGGCGGGGGTGCATGGGGGGCGGATCGTGGCCGAGGGGGGGTTGAAGGAGCTGCTGGCGGCGGAGGAGTCGCTCACGGGGGCCTACCTGAGCGGCCGGCGCACCATCCCCACTCCCCCCGAGCGGCGGGTGGCGGGCAGCCGGCGCCTGCGGCTGCTCAACTGTTCCCGCAACAACCTGCGCGACCTCTCGGTGGACATCCCCCTGGGGCGCCTGGTGGCCGTCACCGGGGTGAGCGGCAGTGGCAAGAGCACCCTGGTGAACGAGCTGCTGCACCCGGCCCTGGAGCACGAGCTGGGCTTGAAGGTGCCGTTTCCCACGGGCCTGGGGGAACTGCGGGGGATCCAGGCGGTGGACAAGGTGATCGTGATCGACCAGAGCCCCATCGGCCGCACGCCCCGCTCCAACCCCGCCACCTACACGGGCGCCTTCGATCCGATTCGCCAGGTGTTTGCGGCCACGGTGGAGGCCAAGGCCCGGGGCTATCAGGTGGGGCAGTTCAGCTTCAACGTGAAGGGGGGCCGCTGCGAGGCCTGCGGCGGGCAGGGGGTGAATGTGATCGAGATGAATTTCCTGCCGGATGTGTATGTGCAGTGCGAGGTGTGCAAGGGGGCCCGCTACAACCGGGAAACCCTGCAGGTGACCTTCCGGGGCCACAGCATCGCCGATGTGCTGCAGATGACCGTGGAACAGGCGGCGGAGGAATTTGCCGCCATTCCCCAGGCGGCGGATCGGCTGCGCACCCTGGTGGATGTGGGGCTGGGCTACATCAAGCTGGGCCAGCCGGCGCCCACCCTCTCCGGGGGCGAAGCCCAGCGGGTGAAGCTGGCCACGGAGCTCTCCCGCCGGGCCACGGGCAAAACGCTCTATCTGATCGATGAACCCACCACGGGCCTGAGCTTCTACGACGTGCACAAGCTGGTGGAAGTGGTGCAGCGGCTGGTGGAGAAGGGCAACTCGGTGCTCGTGATCGAGCACAACCTGGATGTGATCCGCTGTGCCGACTGGATCATTGATCTGGGCCCGGAGGGGGGCGACAAGGGGGGCGAGATCGTGGTGTGCGGCACGCCGGAGGAGGTGGCCGAGCATTCCACCAGCCACACGGGTCGCTATCTGCGCAAGGCCCTGGCCCAGCACCCGCCGGCCGCGGTGGTGGGGGCAGCGGCTTAGTAGACGGGCGCGTCTCCGTTGCCGGTGGGGTGCTCCTGGTTGCTGTCGGGCATCCAGTAGCTGAGGTCGTTTTCCCAGTAGAGGCGGCCCGGCAGCCGGCTGCTGCTCAGCTTCGACTCGCCCAGCATTCCGATCAACCGGCTCATGTCGAGGGGGGAGAGGTTGGTGTCGATGTCTTCCCCGGCGATCTTCAGCAGGGCCGGGAGCTGCGCCAGGGTGGCGGGGCTCGCCAGCTTGCGGAACACCTCGTTGATCACCAGCCGCTGGCGATCCATCCGGCCCAGATCGCCGGCCTCATCGTGGCGGAAGCGCAGGAAGCCCTCCAGGTCGCGCCCCTTGAGGGTCTGGCGGCCGGGCTGGAGATCGATGAACAGGCCCTGGGAATAGTCCGAATACACCATGCGCTTGGGCACGGTGACCTCCACGCCCCCGAGGGCCGCGGCCACCCGCTCCACGGCCCGCAGATTCACCTTGAGGTGTTTCTGCACGGGCGTGCCCACCAGCCGGCCCACCTCGCTGCGGGTGGCCTCAATGCCGGCCACCGCATA
>JBIIHR010000295.1:0-2782 GCA_044235655.1 Cyanobium sp.
CCGCGGTTGAGGCGTTCCTCCGCCAACCGCACCAGCTCGATCATGCGGCGATAGCTCTGCTCGGCCGTCTCTCCAAAGGAAAACAACCCGTGCTGGAGCAGCACCATGCCCTCAATCTGATCGGGATTCTGGTGGGCGGTGGCTTCGTCCCAGGCGGCCGCGCAGGCCTTGGCGAGGGCAAAGCCCGGCATCACATAGGGCACCAGGAGCACCCGGTCGCCATAGACCTCCCGGCACACCGCCGCTGCATCGGGCTGATCCGCCAGAGCCAGCAGAGCCGTGGAGTGGGTGTGATCCACAAAGGTGTGGGGCAGAAAAGCATGGAGCAGGGCCTCCACCGAGGGATTCGGCGAAGAGGGGTCGATCAGGTTCTGCCGTTGGGCCGCCACCATGGCTTCATCGCTCAGGGCCTCAAGAGCCCGCAGGGCCTGAAGCGGTTGCAGACGCACAGCGGGATGGCCCGGCGGTTCAATGGTGGCCAGGTCCCAGCCGCTTCCTTTTACGCAGAGCACAGGTGTGGCCTCCCCAAGGAGGCCCGTGACCGTCGTTTTCACCGAAGTATTCCCGCCTCCATGGAGCACCAGATCGGGGTCGGCCCCCAGCAGCCTGGCGCTGTAAGTGCGGAGCGCCAGGGGTTCTGCGATGCCCTGGCTGCCGTAGTGCGCGATTGCCTCTAGGGCAGCGGCCTCCGACCAGCGGTTTTGGACGGGCATGGGGCAGAAACAGGGCGGAATGAGGCTACGTGGATCCAGACCTCCCACAACAGGCGTCCAAGATTGAGGCCAGATCCAGGGGCCATGGCTAGCTTTCCAGCAGCCCAGTCGTTCGCCGTTTCGTTCCTCTGATGGCTCTGCGCACCCTTCTCTTTCTGATCACCAACCTGGCGGTGGTGCTCACGATCTCCCTGATCCTGAGCCTGCTCACTGCCTTTGGGTTGCTGCCGCCCGACCTGCCCCTGCTCCCCCTGCTGGTGAGTTGCTTCGTTTGGGGTGTGGTGGGCGCCTGGATCTCTCTGCAGTTCTCGGCCGAATCAGCCAAGCGCATGATGGGGATCCAGCTGGTTAGTGGCAACGGCGGGCCCACCGAACGCTGGCTCCACAGCACGGTGGCTCGGCTGGCCGAGAAGGCTGGATTGCCCATGCCCGAGGTGGGGGTGTATGGCTCCCCGGAATGGAATGCCTTTGCCACCGGTCCCTCGCCCCAAAGGGCACTGGTGGCCGTCTCCACGGGCATCCTCCAGGGAATGCCAGAGGATGAACTCGAGGCCGTGCTCGGCCACGAGATGAGCCATGTGGGCAATGGCGACATGGTGACCATGACCCTGCTACAAGGGGTGATCAATGCCTTCGTGATGTTCCTGGCCCGGGCCGTGGCCTTCACCTTGCCGAGCCGCAATAGCGAAGAGCGGGGCTACGGCCCACCGCCCACCATGCTTTTGGTGTGGCCATTGGAAGTGCTGCTGGGGGTGTTGGGCTCCCTGGTGACAGCCTGGTTTTCCAGGCACAGAGAATTTCGTGCCGATGCGGGCTCGGCCCGCCTCACCAGCCCCAATTCGATGGCCAGTGCCCTCGCCCGGCTGGGGCAGATGGAAAATCTCCAGGATCCTCGTGACGAGCCCACCCTCGCCACCATCAAGATCAATGAGCCGCCAGGATTCCTGAGGCTTTTCGCTAGCCATCCCCCCATCGAGGCCCGCATCCACGCCCTGCAGAACCTTGCCCAGGCCGGCAAGCTCACTTGATGAGCAGGGATTGATGAAGGCAGTTACCACCCTGGGGCCCAGCCCAGAGCATCCGGAGGGGATCCTGCTGGACACCTCCATCTCCTTTCCGCCCCTGCCTGGCCCCCACGACCTGCGGGTTCGGGTGGAAGCAGTGGCTGTGAACCCCGTGGACCTCAAGGTGCGCAGCACCCTGGCCCCAGGTACCCCGCCCCAGGTGCTGGGATGGGATGCGGCTGGCGTCGTGGAAGCAGTCGGGGGCTCGGTGACGAGGTTCCGACTCGGCGACGCGGTGCTATTCGCCGGGGCCATCGACAGGCCTGGATGCCAAGCCGAGAGTGTGCTGGTGGATGCTCGTCTGGTGGGTCGCAAACCGGCCAATCTCTCCTTTGCCGAAGCCGCTTCCCTCCCGCTCACCGGCCTGACAGCCTGGGAGTCGCTGTTTGAGCGGTTGGGGTTAGATCCGGAAGGGGGCGATCGGGGGCGAACACTGCTCATCCTTGGGGCTGCAGGCGGCGTAGGCTCGCTGGCGATCCAGCTGGCCCGACGCGCCGAGCTGCGCGTCATTGCCACCGCCTCCAGGCCGGAAAGCCAAGCCTGGGTGAAGCAACTCGGTGCCGAATGGGTGGTGGATCACAGCCTGCCGATCGGCCCCCAGCTCGATGCCCTGGGACTGGAAACCGTCGATGCGATCGCCAATTTCCACGACACGGATCGCTACTGGGAGTTGATGGCAGAGCGCATCCGTCCCCAGGGCGGAATCGTGGCACTGGTGAGCAGCAAGGGTGGCCTGGATCTCAACCGCTTGAAGAGCAAAAGCGTGCGTTTCTGCTGGGAATACATGTTCACCCGCTCCCAGTTTCAAACGCCGGATCTGGAGGAGCAGGGAAACATCCTGGATGCCCTGGCCAGCGCTGTAGAGGAGGGGACAGTGGTGAGCACAGCGCAAACCTTTCTCCAGCCCATCCGTGCCACATCCTTGAGCGAGGCCTACAGCCTTCTTCAAGGGGGGCATAGTCTTGGGAAGATTGTGCTCAGCGGTTGGAGTTGATCCCTATATTC
>JBIIHR010000296.1:0-2779 GCA_044235655.1 Cyanobium sp.
GATTGCCCTCCTCCCCATCACCGGCACCTGGAATTTCCACCGCCTTCAGGGGTGGGCAGCCGACATGGCCAACAATCACATTCCCCTCACTCCGAGCCTCACCCTGATCCTGTTGGCCCTGATCGCCGGCCCGATGGGCAAATGCGCCCAGATTCCACTCCACCTCTGGCTTGATGAGGCCATGGAGAGCCCCCTGCCCTCCACCGTGCTGCGAAACTCTGTGGTCGTTGTGGGGGGAATCTGGGTGTTGCTCCGGCTGGAGCCCCTGATTTCCCTGAGCCCACTCGTACAGACCGTGCTGGTGGTGGTGGGGAGCACCAGTGCCCTGGTGGGCTCCCTCATTGCCCTGGCCCAGATTGATGTGAAGCGTGCCCTTTCCTTCCTGGTCACCAGCTGGATGGGCTTGTTGTTCATGGCCGTGGGCCTGGGTGGCATCAACGTGGCCGACCATCTGATGCTCGTTTACCCCCTGCCAATGGCCCTGATGCTCATGGCCATTGGAGCCATCGTGTTCACGAATGTCACCCAGGACCTGACCCAGCTGGGCGGGCTCTGGAAGAAGCGCCCCCTGATGGGGGTGGCTTTCCTTACCGGGGCCGCCGGACTCACAGCCCTGCCGCCATTTGCTGGATTTGCTGCCTTGCGAGAGCTTCTGGCTGTGGCCTCCGGCAGCACCCACCCCTTGCTCCTGGGGGGCATTGTGCTGATCACCAACGCCCTTGTCAGCGCTGGATTGATCCGGGTGTTCGGCCTGATCTGGGGTGGGCAACCGACCCCTTTCACCACCCGCTCTCCGGAAGCCCTTTGGTTGCTGGTGCTGCCCACGCTGGTTCTCATGGGGATGGTGCTTCACCTTCCCCAGCTCCTTGTGCGCAATGGGGTCTATCCCCTGACGCCTCTCGCGGGGTGGGGCCCCATGGCCTGGCCCCTGATTGCCAGCACCGTTGTGGGGGGAGGCCTGTCGGCCCTGTTCTACCTGCGGCCCCATCCCCTGGCCCACCTGCCCTCCACCCTGGGTGGCCTCCAGGACTGGCTGGCGCACGATATGCAGACCGAGCGCTTCTACCACCGCACCATCGTCGGACTGGTGGTGGTCTTGGCCAAGCTCAGTGCCTGGTCGGATCAGCAGATCGTGGATGGCTTCAGCGGCACCACGGGCGAGGTGGCGCTCCAAGGCGCCAGGCGGCTCAGCCTCACCACGTCCGGCAGGTCCCAGGCCTATGCCCTCACCCTGCTGCTTGGGATTCTGCTGATGGCCGCCTGGTTGTTTGCTAATCCCGCGTCTACCGAGCTCCTCCGCCCGCTCCGCTGATGCCTTCATCTATCTTGCTGCTGCTGTTGGCGCTCCCCATTGCCGCCACGTTGATCCTCCCGGTGCTCTCGGGGGACAATTCCGTACGGCTTCGCACCTTGGCCGCCCTGGCTTGTGGAGCCCAGCTGGTTGTGGCCTTGGCCTGCTGGCGCCTGCCTCCCGCCGATCTCCATCTTGCCTGGCTGCCCAAGCTCAAACTCGCCCTGGATCTGGGTCTGGATGGGCTGTCCTTGCCATTGGTGGTGCTCACGTCCCTTCTGAGCACGCTGGCCATCCTCTCGGCACCGGAGGACCAATCGAGGCCGCGCCTCTTTTATTCCCTGCTTCTGGCCACGAACGTGGGTGTGGTGGGAGCGTTTCTCGCCCGCAATGCCCTCCTGTTCGTGCTGGCCTTTGAAGTGGTGCTGATTCCCGCCACCCTGCTGGTGGCCATTTGGGGCGGTCCCCGTAGGGCCGGCGCTGCGATCCGCTATCTGGTCTATGGATCCGTGTCCGGGTTGAGCCTGCTGGCCGGTGTGCTGGCCCTGGGTTGGTTCAATGCCAACGGGGTGAGCTTCGCCTTTGAGGATCTGGCTCACGCCACCCTCACCCCCTCAGCCCAGGCCTGGATCCTCGCCCTGCTGCTCTTGGGCTTTGGGCTGAAGTTGCCCGTCGTTCCGCTCCATGGTTGGCAGCCCTTCACCTATGCCCAGGCGCCCATCCCCGCGGTCATGCTGCTCGGCGGTGCGGTGTCCAAGCTTGGGGCCTATGGGCTCCTTCGCTTCGGAGTGGGGTTCCTGCCCGACATCTGGGCCGCCTGGTCCCCCTGGATCGCGGCCGCAGGAGCCGTTAGTGCCGTTTACGGGGCTCTCAACGCCATTGCCCAGACCGATATCCGTCGGCTGATGGCCTACAGCTCTCTCGGGCACATGGGATTGCTCGTCCTGGCGGTTGCGGCTGCCACTCCTTTGAGCCTTCAGGGGGCCGTCGCCCAGATCCTGGCCCACGGGATGATCGTCGCCCTGCTTTTTGCCTGCGTCGGGCTGATCGAGCGCAAGACCGGCACCAGCTCCATCCCCGAACTTTCCGGACTGCTCAACCCCTTGCGTGGACTGCCCTTCACCATGGGCATGCTGCTGCTGGCCCTGATGGCCGCCGCCGGCATTCCTGGGCTTGTGGGCTTCCCGGCAGAGTTGATCGTGTTTGAGGGCAGCTGGGTGGCCTTCCCGAGGGCCACCCTGATCTGCCTGATCGCCTCGGGCTTCACGGCCGTCTATGCGATCCGGCTCTTCAATCGGGTGGGCTTTGGCCGCCTCGATAACGCCAAGGCCAACTGGTCGTCCACCCGCTGGCCGGAGCGGGCTCCGGCCCTCGTGCTCACCCTGCTGATTGTGGTCTGCGGAATCTGGCCGCAGGCGATCACCGGTTGGAGTGAAGATGCCACGGCCTCCCTGGCCCTGCGCTCCTCCACCTTCCCCACCCAGATGG
>JBIIHR010000297.1:0-2776 GCA_044235655.1 Cyanobium sp.
CCAGTCGCCCGCGACCTTGGACGAGCTGTTGCAACAGTCCAGCCAGGGCCTGCGGGTGGGGTTGCCCCTGGACGGCTTCAATCTGGCCTGGACCTTCGGCAGCCTGGGGGTGGTGGAGAGGGTGGAGGAGCTCTTTGCAGGCCAGCCCGCCACTCAAGAACGTCGGCAGGCCCTGGGCCGCTGGCTGAGCTGGCTGCAACAAGCGGATCAGGTGCAGGACGTGAATTTCCAGCTCTCCCAGAGCCAGCTGATTCAAGATCTGAGCAAGGGCCAGTTGGACTGGACCAGCTGCCGCAGCACCCACCTGGCCCGGCTGAAAAACGAACTGGGCCGCCATCTGGGGATCGCCACCCTGCCCCGAGGGCCGGGTGGTTCCCCCAGTCCCGTGAGCCGGCAGCGGGTGCTGGCCTTCGGCCGCAACTCGAGCCCACCCCAGAAGCAGGTGGCGGAGGCCCTGGCCCGCTTCCTGCTCACCCCCCTCACCCAGCGCAACCTGGCGCTACAACGACAGGAGGTGTTGCCCGTGGTTGACGCCCAGCGCTTGCCAACCACGCAAAAGGGAACCCTCCACCTCCTTGCCCTTGCCCAGCAGCAGATGCGCGGGGGCAAGGGCCGAACCCTGTTCCAACAGGGCGATCAGAACGGCATGGCCATGGGCCGGGTGCTGAGTCGCTACCTCTACGGCGATCTCGACACCGAAGGGGCCATTGATGGGCTGGTGGGGGCCATCCAGAACGGGCGGGGGGCCCAATGAACGAGCTGCTCGAAGCCATCGCTGGCTGGCAGGGCTACCTGAGCCGGGGAGCGGTGCTGCTGCAACTCCTCCCGGTGCCGCTGGTGCTGTTGGGGCTGCAGGGGCTGGCCCAGCGGAAGGTGCTGAAGGTCCACCGGGCCGGACGCCGTGGGCTGGGACTCCTTCTCCTGGGCGGACTCACATCCGTGCTGGCAGTCACGGGGCAGCCCTATCTCCTGCTCGGAATCCTCACCGGCCTGATCGGCGGCTGGTATGCCCTGGAAAGAGCGCCCCAGCTGCTGGCCTCCCAGCTGGATCCCCACACCCTGCAGGTGATCAACGTGCGCCTGCTACGCCCCCTCTATCTCATTGGGGCCGTCATGCTTCTGGTGGGGCTGGTGGACAACCCCTCCGTGCTCGGGTTGATCCCCATTGGCGACTGGGTGGGCAGCAACGTGAATCTGGGAACCCTGCTGCGCTCCCTGTTGGTGTTGTACGTGCTCATGATGGCCATGGAGCCCCCCACGCAAGCCGTGGCCTGGCTGGCCCAGCGCTTTCTGGGCATCAGCGACGGCAGCCGGCGGGCGATGGCCGTGATCCTCCACTACGCCGTTGTGGCAGGGGGGATCCTGTGGATTCTCGATCGGCTGGGCGTGAACCGCACGGCCCTGGTGGCCGTGGCCGGAGGGCTCTCCGTGGGCGTGGGGTTTGGCATCAAGGAGGTGGTGTCCAACTTCATCAGCGGCCTGTGGTTGCTGGTGGAGGGTTCGGTGCGCCCCGGAGATGTGCTGATCGTGGATGGGGAGGCCTGCCAGGTGCGCCGGCTGGGCCCCCGGGCCGCCACCCTCTGGCGCGATCGCGACAACGCGGAACTGTTGATCCCGAACCAGACCTTCTTCACCTCCTCCACCGTCACCTACACCCACACCGATTCCCTGCGCCGCTGCCAGGTGGCGGTGGGGGCCGCGTACCGCCATCCCCCGGCCGTGGTGATGAGCCTGCTGGAGGGCAGTACCGCAGCCGTGACCGGGGTGCTCCAGAATCCCCCCCCGCGGGCGTTCCTGCTGCACTACGGCGATTCGGCCGTTGAGTACGTCGTGCGTTTCTGGATTGCCAGTGCCCTCGACAACCTGTCCATCTCCAGCAGGGTGCAGGAAGCGATCTGGCAGACCTTCCAGGAGCAGGCCATCGAAATCCCCTATCCCCACCAGGTGCAGCTGGGGGGAGTGATGGAGCCCCTGCCAAAACCGGCGATTCCTTCCAAAAATGCGGATGGAACGGGGGCTGAGGGCCCCTAGCTCACCCACTGTTGCGCCCACTGGCAACGAGCCAAAGACGAACACCTGAGCTATCAGCAGGCATTCGATCCATCCAGCGGTGGCGAGCGACTGGGCTGAGGCGCGTGCCGCTCTTCAGAGCATCTTCTGTAGAAGCCCATAGGCCCTGGCCAGGGCCAGCCCCAGCAGGTTGATCAGCATCAGATTATGCAGCAGGCAGAGGGAGCGACCCAGCCGCGTCACACCGGCAAAGCTTGATTTGCCTTGGTTGACTACGGAATAAATGGAGGCGTGGTAGTAGTCAAACGATGTGATCGGCTCCTTTGCCTCAGCGATGGTGATGGTTTGGCCGGCGGGTCCATTACCCCAGCAGTCAATACGCCAAAGGAGCCAACCCCAGGCCATGGAGAAAAATGGGATAAACACCAGAATCTGGCCCAGTAGCAGGCGTGGGCTGGCGGCTGGAACAAACAGAAGTGCATTGACAAAGATCAGGCCAATCACCATCCGGAACACAAAAAAGCCCCCAAAGAAATCCAGGACAATGCGGGGTATTCGGTGGCTGGTGAGCAAGGCCAGCAGCCATAACGCCGGAACCAAAAAAATAGCCAGTGCGTTTAGCGGATGATGGCTGACATTGGCAAAATTATAATAGGCGTGAATAATTGGGTTCCCGTGTTTGGCGATGAAGCCTTGGGAGGCGTCTTTTAGCAATAGATAGCCGCTTGCGCTCGACAGTGCTCCGAGCAACGTCAAGGCCAGCAGT
>JBIIHR010000298.1:0-2751 GCA_044235655.1 Cyanobium sp.
ATCCCGTTGACATCCAGACAGGCCATGGCCATGGTCAGGATCAGGGCGTGAGGCACCCACCTCGAAGATGACTGGTGCATGGGCCTGAAGTGACTACAGCACCCATCGTGGCAGGGCATTCCGCGGCTGTGGATGATCTCTATGGAGTCTGCAGAAGGTCCTTCAGCCGACGTTCGGCATCATTTCGCACTTCCGGATCACCGACCAGTCGGAGTGCTCCCGTTTCAGGCCACCAATTGAGCTTCAGATTGCTGATTCCATCGTCGAAGACGGCGAGCTGGTAGGAGCCTTTGTGCTCCCAGCGGCACGGGATCTGGAGCTGGTTCACCAGTGATTTCAGTTCATCCAGGGTGCCGTGGAACTGCATGGCGTTGAACCATTTCGACTGAGGGTACTGGCTGAAGTTCTCCAGCCAACGTGTGCCACCCAGCCCCGGGCTTGCTCCTCACCTTCTTCGTCGCAGCCACGGGCGCATCGAGCAAGTGGTGGTTGGCACCGGGAATGTGGCGGTAGCCGTCGGCAATGGCTTGCTGCTCAATCGATCGGATCCAGCTGAAGCGCAGCCCTAGCCTCCATCACGGCGCTTGTGGCGCCAGGATTGGGGGAGCGCTTCTCGCTCATGCTGCTGCCCCTTCCGCCCTACCCCTTCTCTGCGGCCCGGATCGCTGGACTGCAGGCCACGGTGCTGATCCTGCTCACCCTCCTCATCAAGGCCAGGATCCAGATCAAAGCCGCTTCCGCCATCGGTTTGTTCCTCTCAGCCCTGCAGACGCTGGTGTTCCTGGGAGTTGTGGGAGCCCTGGGTCTTGCGGTGGTGGGGGGCGGGGTCAGCCTGATGGGACATCGAAGAGCCGATACCCAGGGCTTTGCTGGTTAAATTCCCACCGTCGCCTCCCCATCCCATGAGCAACCCCGACGTCAGCGCTGTGCAGGTGCGCACCGCCAGTGGTGAAGAGCGTCCCCTTTCCGATTGGGACGGCAAGGCCCTGTTGATCGTCAATGTGGCCAGTCGTTGTGGCTTCACCCGCCAGTACGCCGGACTGCAGAAGCTCCAGGACACCTACGGGCCCCAGGGCTTCAGCGTCCTGGCCTTCCCCTGCAACGATTTCGGCGCCCAGGAGCCGGGGAGTCTGGAGGAGATCCAATCGTTCTGCTCCACCACCTACGGCGTCACTTTCCCGATCATGGCCAAGGTGCCGATCTCTGGAGCGCCGTTCGACACCCTGGTGAGCACCGACCCTGCCGGCCCGGTGGCCTGGAATTTCGAAAAATTCCTCGTGGGGCGCAATGGGCAGGTGGTGGGGCGCTTCAGCAGCCGGGTGGAACCGGAGTCGGCCGAACTCACCGCCGCAATCGAACACGCTCTGGCCAGCTGAGTTTCCCAACCGATCGGCCGCCAGGCCCGCCCTGAGCCATGTAACGAAACTGTTACATGGCTTTTGATGTGACAGGAGGCCAGGAGCACCCTGGCCTTCGCCATGTTCTCGTGAGGCCCTGGAGCCACTGGGTTCCCCCTTCGTGCTCAGTGCTTCACGTTTCTTTACGAGCCTTGCCAGGATGGCTGAAGCGCTCTCATTTTTGATGTCCACCGCCATCGGCCTTGAACTGATCGCAGGTTTTTTCGCCGCTTGTCTGGCGCTCTGGTTTGTTGCCAGCCGTTTCACCTCCCTCTCCGCTCTCCTCTCGGGTTTGGCTGCTGCGCTCCGACCCCGCCTCGTCGCCTATCTGCTCCAGCCTGGCCGCTTCGGCTCATTGGGGTTGCTGCTGCTGCGCCTGACCGTTGGCGTGATGATGATCCATCACGGCCAGGAGAAGCTTGCCGACCCCCAGGCCTTCGCCTCCACCTACGTGGCATCCCTGCACCTGCCCTTCCCCCTGTTCTTTGCCTACGTGGCCGGGTTCTCTGAGCTCATCGGCAGCTGGCTCCTGATTCTTGGCCTGTTCACTCCTCTGGGTGCTCTGGCCATCAGTGGCACCATGGCCGTAGCCGCCTATCAGCACATCTCTACGGCAGGGTTCAACATTTATGTGCTGGAACTGGTCACCCTTTATCTCGGTGGTGCACTGGCCCTGCTGCTGCTTGGACCCGGACTGTTTTCTGCCGATCGTCTTCTTCTTCTGGCCCTGAGCAACGATCGCACCACGGATATGCAGGCGGATCTGCAACCCTCACCCGTGGCTGTCAGCGACAGGTGAGACCCTGGGGCCAGCCATACTGACGATCGCAGCAACGGCGTCCGATGAAAGAGATCAGTCTTATGGAGGTCTTGCTCCGCAATGCCGCCCGCTTCGCGGCCGTCTCCGGGGTGATCGCCTTTCTCGTATGGATCACCTGGGTGATGCTCGATGTGAGCCACATGCAGAAGGGATTCACCCTTCCCTACTGACGTTCAGTTGTATTCCCCAGGGAGGTCGTTCTTACGCACGGTGACTCGGTCAAAACGTTGACCGGAGGCTCTGAGCAATTCATCCCCTGAGAATTCGTATCCCAGCTTCAGGGCGATCTGGGCCACATCGTCCGCCGTGGCGGCAGACAACACCTCTTGCTTCAAGGCATCATCCTGCTGCATCCGCTGGAGGAATCCCTTGAGTTGCTCCAAGGACATCGGCCCATCACGAGATGGGTCCATCTTCCCAGGTTCCTCCTGGATGATGGTTGGAATCCCTCCAACACCATGAACAGGATCGAGCGTATCCGCATTCCTCTGGAGATCGCCCTCTCGGCCCTGCTGGCCTATCTGGTGGGGTTCT
>JBIIHR010000299.1:0-2748 GCA_044235655.1 Cyanobium sp.
GGCACCAGCTACCGCCAGACGATCCGTGCCTATCCCCATGGCGGGGGGTCCTATCGGGTGTCGGAGGAAAACCTGGGTCCCATTCCAGGCCTTGTGGCCGGAGCTTCCCTCGCTATTGATTACGTGCTCACCGTGGCGGTGAGTGTGGCGGCGGGCATCGCCGCCCTCACCTCCTATTTCCCTTCGCTCGACGCGGAACGGGTGCTCCTCTGCCTGGTGGCGGTGGTGTTGGTGATGGTGGCCAACCTGCGGGGGGTGAGCTCCAGCGCCCGCGTCCTGAGCGCTCCCACCTATTTCTTCATGGGAATGGTGATGCTGCTTCTGGTGGCAGGAGCGGTGAAAGCGGGCCTGGGTCAGTTACCCACCACGCCGCTGGTGGAGCAGCAAAAGCTATTGGAGCAGGCCCATGAAAGCGGCTTCACGGTGTTTGGCCCCATGCTCGTGTTGCGGGCCTTCAGCTCCGGATGCGCCGCCCTCACGGGGATCGAGGCCATCAGCGACAGCGTGGCCGCCTTCAAACCCGTGGAGTGGCGCAATGCCCGCCGGGTGCTAGCCGTGATGGTGACGATGCTGGCGGTGATGTTCAGCGGCATCAGCGCTCTGGCCCACCAGAGCGGCCTGGTGTACGTGGAGAGTGGCCCTACCTTGCTCTATCAGCTGGGACAGAGGATTTTTGGTACTGGACCCCTGCTGGCGTTGCTGCAGTTGGCCACTCTGCTGATCCTGTTGTTGGCCGCCAACACGGCCTACGCGGATTTTCCAAGGCTGGCGGCTTTCCTGGCCCGGGATGGATTCCTGCCCCGCCAGTTGGCCTCCCTGGGGGACAGGCTCGTGTTCAGCAATGGCATCTATGCCCTCAGTGGCTTTGCAGCCCTGTTGCTGATCGTGTTCCAGGGCAGCGTCAGCCGCCTGATTCCCCTCTATGCAGTGGGGGTGTTTCTCAGTTTCACCCTGTCCCAGACGGGAATGGTGGTGCACTGGAGGAAGGAACGGAGCCAAGGTTGGGTGTCGAAGGCCCTGGTGAATGGCCTGGGGGCCACCATCACCGCCGTGGTGACCGTGGTGTTGCTGGTGAGCAAGTTCACCCACGGGGCCTGGTTGGTGGTCCTCACGATTCCGATCCTGGTGGGGATCTTCCTGCGCATCCGCACCCACTACAACGCCGTGGCCCGGCGGCTGCGGATGGCTCGTGATGTCCGTCTCAAGCTGCCTCCAGGGCCGCCCGCGGGGGGCACACCCACAGTGGTGCTGGTGGGGCAATTGCACCGGGGCACCTTTGAGGCGATTCGTTTTGCCCGCACCATTGCCAGCGACCTGGTGGCGGTGCATGTGGATCTGGGCACGGCCAGCACCCAGGAGTTTCGCGACAACTGGATGCGCCAGGTGCCGGAGGTGAAGCTGGTGGTGCTGGAGTCGCCCTACCGCTCCCTGGTGGACCCGGTGGTGCAGTTCGTCAAGCAGTTTGAAGTGGAGCACCGGAAAGATCGCGACCGCTTCTGCGTGATCGTGCTGCCGGTGTTCGTGACCCGCCACCGCTGGGAAAACCTGCTGCACAACCAGAGCACGATCCTGCTGCGGACAGCGCTGCGAGCCCAGGGAACCCGGGTGGTGACAACGGTGGGCTTCTACCTGTGAGACCGAGAACAAGAGGCACAAGCCTATTTCCCCATGGGCAAACCGTTCTTTAGGATGGTGGACTGCTCCCCGCTTCCATGAGCAACTTCCTCTCGGTGGCCGCCACCATGCCTGGCCTGATCACGCTGGCGGTATTTGCGGGGTCGATCCTGCTGTTCGTCACCGGCTGGCTGGCACCCGAAGTGGTGGGCCTCCTGGCGGCGGCCCTTCTGGTCACCTTCAGGGTTCTCAAGCCCGATGAAGCCGTCCAGGGCTTCGGTAGCCCAGCCCTGATCACCCTGATGGGCCTCTTTGCCGTATCGGCGGGCCTCTTTCGCAGCGGCGGTCTGGACCGGCTGCGGGCCCTGATTGGCTCCGATGCGGTGCGCAGCCCCCAACGGATGATTGCGCTCCTGGTGGGTGTGGTGGCTCCGGTGTCGGGATTCATCCCCAACACCCCGATCGTGGCCACCCTGCTGCCCGTGCTTGAGGGGTGGTGCCATCGGCGGCGCATCGCCCCCTCCAAGGTGCTGCTGCCCCTCTCTTTCGCCACCGTGCTTGGCGGCACCATTTCCCTGCTCGGCACCTCCACCAACCTGCTGGCCAGCGATGTGAGCCGCCAACTGGGCTATGGCTCCCTCGACCTGTTCAGCTTCACCGCCATTGGCATCCCGGTGTGGCTGCTGGGAAGCCTTTACATGCTGTGGGCCAGCGATCGCCTGCTGCCGGATCGGGGCCTGGAGGGAGATGACCTGCTGGGGGGGCTGGCACGGGAGGGCTATCTCACGGAGGTGCTGATCCCGAAGGGCTCCGAGCTCATCGGCCAGACCCTGCATGCCAGCCGGCTGCAGCGCCGCTTCGATGTGGACGTGCTGGAGCTGCAACGGGGCAGTGAGATCTTCGGCTCCCCCCTGGCGGAGCGGGTGCTGCAGGGGGGAGATCGGCTGGTGCTCCGATGCAACCGGGAAACCCTGCTGCGCCTCCAGCAGGAGCACACCGTGGTGCTCTCTCCAGCGGAGGAGCAGGAGGAGGCCATCCAGGAACTCTCCCGCCCGGAGATCACCACCCAGCGCATCGTGGAGGTGTTGCTGCCCAATGGCTCCACCCTGGCAGGGGCCACCCCCCGCGACCTGC
>JBIIHR010000300.1:0-2745 GCA_044235655.1 Cyanobium sp.
CTTCCGGTGGTGCTGCTGAACGGCGGCTACAAGGCCTATCGGCGTTGGGTGCTGGACGTGATGGTTCAACCCTGGCCCATCCGCCTGCTGGGGGGACGCACGGGGGCTGGGAAAACGGAACTTCTTCTGGCTTTGGCCGCCAAAGGCGTTGCCGTCGTGGATCTGGAGGGGTTGGCCCACCACCGGGGAAGCAGCTTCGGCGGACTTGGTCAGCCGGACCAACCCAGCAGCGAACACTTCGAAAATCGCTTGGCATCGGCACTGCACCGGCACCGCACAGCTCATGAGATCTGGTTGGAAGCCGAGAGCGCCCAGGTGGGTCGATGCCGGATCCCCACAGAGCTCTGGCGGCAGATGAAGGCGGCCCCCCTGCTGGAGGTGCGGCGCCCCCTCGACTATCGGCTGGACCATCTGGTGGCCATCTATGGCTGTCAGGATCGTGAAGCCCTGGTGGAAGCCACCCAGCGCATCAGCAAACGCCTGGGCCCCCAGCGCACCGCAACAGCGGTGGAAGCAATTCGCCTGGGCCAGATGGAGCTGGCCTGCCGCCAGATGCTCGACTACTACGACCGCTGCTACGACAAGGACACCGCGGCCCATCGGACGACGGCGGCGGATCTGGAAGAGCGATCAGCGGCCGATGGCGCTGATCACCTCATCAAGACAGGGCTGGTTATTCCCGCAGACGGCGGGTCTCAGGAACGGACCCGCACCCGACCAATGAGAGCGGCCTGAGCAAACCCCGCCCCCCAGAGGGCTTGAACAGTCTCCTCCGCCCGCTCCTCAGGGAGGGCTGCCAGCAGGGGACCACAGGTTTGCGGATCGATGATCAGTGCTTCCAGGCTGGTTTGCGGGAGCCCCGAGCAGGACAACCACACCCCATCCCCGAGGAGCGAAAGAGCCTCGCCATTGGCGGGAGCCAAGGTGCTGGCATATCCCTCTGAGAGCAGGGACAGGACTCCGGGAAACGTGGGGATGGCGGCCCCATCCAGCTCTACCTTCAGGCCGGGTGGCAGGAACCCTGCTGAATTCATGGGCGGTGGACAGGCCAGCATCTCCTCCAAATGGCCGAGGAGGCCGAAGCCCGTGATGTCCGTACAGGCCCGGCATCCGTGGGCCGCCAGCAGCTCCACCAGGGGGCCCTGGCTCTGTTGCAGCACAGCCAGGGCAACATCCATCCACTCCGGCCTGCCCGCCCCCGCCATGGCGGCCGCAAACAACACCCCACTGCCGATGGGCCGGGTCAGCAGGAGGGCGTCGCCTGGCGACAGGGGCCCCTTCGCCCAATGCCGCTCGGGGGGAACCAGACCATTCACGGTGAGGGTGAGGGCCATTCCTGCCCCATCCCGCCCTTCCAGGGTGTGGCCACCGATCAGCCGAGCCCCCAGGGGATCCAGCACGGAGCGCACCCCCTCAAGGGTTTGTAGCAGGAGCTCTTCCTGCAGCGAAACCGCCGCAACAGGAAGGGTCACCACCGCCTGCACACTCTCCACCGTGGCGCCAGAGGCCCAGAGATCGCTGCAGGCATGGAGCGTCGTCAGGCGGGCATTGAGCCAGGGATCGGCCACCAGGGCTGGAAAGCCATCCACGCTCTGGAGCCACCTCTGTCCCGAGGGCAACGTGTAAACGAGAGGAGCATCTTGTGGAGCGGAGGCGACAGAGGACTCCTCCAGGCTGCCAAGGCGAGCCAGGGCGGCCTGGAGAGGGCGGGCAGGGAGTTTGGCCGCGCAGCCCCGGCAGGCCATGGGTATGGCAGCAGCCTGCCCACCGCGGAAACCCATGGGGTGAAGGGCCGAAAAGCCCTCCAGGAAGCGTTGGTCGAGACGCTGCTTCCAGCGCCACAACCAGGAGGTCGGTCCCAGGGCCAGGGGGCCCCACACGGCCAGGGCCCTCGGCTGGCCAGTCACTCCCCCATCCCCCAGCAATTGCAGGGCCCAGCGTTGAGGGCGCCAGGGCACCAGCGGGCGGTTCCCCAGACTGCGGGTGAGGTTGGTGGCCAGCACAGGCGCCGCCCGCACGGCCCACACCCCCGATGGTGGCCGGGGATGGGCGGCCACGAGGCCACAGTCGCCGCTGGCGAAGAGCCCAGGATGATGGAGCACCTGCAACGTGGGGTCGGTCAGCACCCTGCCCGTGGTGGGCTCGACAGGCAGACCCGCCTCGGCCAGCCAATGGGGGGCGCGGCTGCCGGTGCAGGAGAGATCGGCCTTGACACCGTCCCCCACCTCCCGGTGGAGGGGAATGGCGGCTTCCGCCAGAAGCCGTTCCGCCAGCCGATGGGCCGCAAGGCCACCGAGATGGAGGCCCGATGCCCGCAACAGCAGCTGGGGCCGCAATCCCCGCGCCCGCAGCGCCAGGGCCACCTCCACCGCTGAAGCCCCACCGCCGCGCACGAGGGGCTCCAGGGACGTTGGGCCTTCGATCCAGGCAAGGAGAGAGTCGAGTGGCTTCACCGGCATCTCCCCTGGGGCAGCGGCGGTGATGGAGCCCACATCCAGGCTGAGACGATCAAAGGCCAGGGGGGGACGACCCTGGAGGTGGAGCAGCCTGGTGGCAGGTTCCAGCCCCTGGATCTCCCCCTGCACAAAGACCACCTCGGCCAGGGTGCAAAGGCGGCGGAGATCAATGCGACAGGCTTCGGGCCGAATGAGACCGGCGACCACGCTTGGCACCAAGCCTGAGTAGCAGAGGGTGCTGTGCCGACTCACCAGGGTGATCTGAGTGCCCGGTGGGCGGCGACCGGGA
>JBIIHR010000301.1:0-2736 GCA_044235655.1 Cyanobium sp.
GGAGGAGGCGTTTGCCGCTTCCAACAGAACCTACCGGGATGCGGCCCTCGGACCAGCCCGCAGCCGCAGCGTGCTGTTTCCCCTGATCGAAGGCATTGCCTCCATCAGCCTGCTGGTGCTTTTGGGCCTGGGCAGCACCCAGCTCGAAAACGGACGGCTCACCATCGGGGATCTGGTGGCCCTGATCCTCTATGTGGAGCGCTTGGTGTTCCCCACGGCTCTCCTGGGGTTCACCCTCAACACCTTTCAGACCGGCCAGGTGAGTTTGGAGCGCATTGAAACGCTCCTGCAGCGCCAACCCACAATCGTGTCTCCCCCCCAGCCCCAGCCGCTGAAACGCCGGGTGGCGGGGGGCCTGGAGGCCCGCGGGCTCACCATTCATTACCCCGGACGGCTGCAACCGGCTCTGGAGAATCTGTCGTTCACCATCCGTCCGGGGGAGCTGGTGGCAGTGGTGGGCCCCGTGGGGTGCGGCAAGAGCACCCTGGCCCAGGCCCTCGGCCGAATGGTGGAGGTGCCGGAGCACCAGTTGTTCCTCGATGGGATCGATGTCACCACCCTCTCCCTGGACGACCTGCGCCGCCAGGTGGCCCTGGTGCCCCAGGAAGGATTTCTCTTCACCGCCACCCTGGCCGACAACCTGCGATACGGGGATCCGGAGGCCCCGATGGAGCGGGTGGAGGCGGCCGCCGAGCTGGCCCAGCTGGCCCCCGATATCCGGGGCTTCTCCGATGGCTACCAGACTCTGGTAGGGGAGCGGGGCATCACCCTCAGTGGCGGGCAACGGCAGCGCACCGCCCTCGGGAGAGCCCTGCTGGTGGATCGACCGATCCTGGTGCTGGATGATGCCCTCGCCAGCGTGGACAACCGCACTGCGGGAGCCATCCTGCGGGCCGTGCGCGACCAGCAGCAGCGCACGGTGGTGCTCATCAGCCACCAACTTTCGGCCGCGGCGGCCTGCGATCGCATCCTGGTGATCGAGGGGGGCCATCTGGTGCAGGAGGGCCGCCATCCTGATCTTCTGGAGGCGCCAGGCACCTACCGGCGGTTGTGGGAGCGGGAGCAGGCTGAACGGTTGCAGACGGCCTGATTGCTGCCCGCCCGGGTTCCGGTCTCAATTGTTGTTGAGAGACCAGTCAGGAGAAAGGATGGCCCGCTTAGCTGAAAGACAGGTTTCCCATCGTTGAGGGGCGTCCCTTCTTTCCGCTATGGCTTCCACCCCCACTTCCTCTCCAGCCTCAGCCCTCACCCAGACCTATGACGTCCGCTGCACACTCACGTTTGGAGACATCTACGGGCAGATTCTGATCTGGATGTTGGTCATCTTTGTCAGCTTGGCTGCAGGGCTGGCCTTGATGGGCGCCAGCAAACCCATCTTTGCTCTGGTGGGTGTGGGGCTGATCCTCGTGCTCTCCTTGCCCTTCCTTCTGTTTGCCTTCACGACCACCTTGCTCAACCACATTGCCTTTGTGCCGAAGCAGTGAATGGGCCGCTGCCCCTAGGCTCACGCCAACGTTTTTCCTGATGCACCAAAGGTGTTTGACCTTTTTTCCCCTTCTCTCACCCCATCCAAACAGGCCGCTGAGTTGAAGCATGTGGTGCTTGGCACCCCCATCGCTGCAGCTGTGCAACCTGGTCAGGGCGAAGTGATCTTTGGCTGTGGCTGCTTCTGGGGGGCAGAAAAAGGGTTCTGGCGTCTGCCGGGGGTGATCACCACGGCCGTGGGCTACGCGGGGGGGTCGGTGATCGATCCCTCTTACCAGCAGGTGTGCTCCGGCCGAACAGGCCACACCGAGGGGGTTCGGGTGGTGTGGGACCAGGCCCGGGTGGGGCTCAGCGACCTCCTCAAACTGTTCTGGGAGTGCCACGACCCCACCCAGGGGGATGGGCAGGGGAACGATCGTGGAAGCCAATACCGCTCAGCGATCTATGTGAGTGGCTTGGCCGACCTGGCCCTGGCCCAGGCGAGCGCCCAGGCCTATGGGGCCTCCCTCCAGCAGGCCGGTTATGGGCCGATCACCACGGAGATTGCCAGCGGCAAGCCGTTCTACTTTGCGGAGCCCTATCACCAGCAATACCTGGCCAAGCCCGGCAGCCGCCCTTACTGTTCTGCCCAGCCATCAGGTGTCCCTCTGGGATCCTTCGAGGGCGTGGCCTACCTTTTGCCAGCGGATGTCTGGAAGTCTTACGACTGGTCCCTTCCCCACTGCGTGTTGCGCGGGGACAATGCCCCTATCCGTTTGTCCTGAGTCCGGCGATGGCGCTCCTCCCCATGCTCCTGGGTCTGGTGGCCATGAGCTCCCCCTGGTGGGAGGACTACGACATCAAGGACCGGTATCTGTGTGCCGAGAAGGGGGGTGTGGTGGTGGAGCGCAACGCCTCCCAGGCGACCCTCATCAGCGGAGGGACCCACACCACCTTTTTTCGCGAAACCAGCAGCGATCCCGCCCTGATCTATCGGAACGACGATTGGCGCCTGATTCTCCGTGGGGATGAACTCACGCTCGAGCGGTTGCCGATGAAGATCACCTGTCTGCGCAGTGAGCAGGTATGAGAGGCGAGGACGACTTCCTGGCCGAGCAGGAGGAGGGATCTCGCCAGCTCCATCCCCTCCCCAGAGGGCTGGTGGAGCTCTATGGCCTCCTGGCTGTGCTGTTTGTGTTAGTGCCGGAATGGATGGCCGGCAGTGCCCTCTTCGGGTTCCGGGAGGGCCGGGAGGGCTCGGATCTGCCCGTA
>JBIIHR010000302.1:0-2729 GCA_044235655.1 Cyanobium sp.
GGCTTCCGGACTCGTGAAGGTGAGCAGCATCACTGTGGAGAGGCCCACGGCGGCGGAGCACACCATGCAGCCGGCCAGCATGAGGGAAAACTCCTGCCGGTCGGTGGCAGCTTGCATGAGGTGGAGGGCCCAGGCCACCAGGGCAACGACAGCAGCCACCATGAAGATGGCCAGCAGACGCATCAGGGGTGGGGGCAACCCAAAAAGGGCAGACACGGCAAGCCTGACGAAGGGTTAAGGATGATGTCTTGATGTTAAGCGCTGGGCGGGCGGCACCGAGAGCATTCCTACCCATCACAAAAGGTAGTTTCAGGTCTCCAGGGGCGCACCTCCAGCCCGCTGCTGAGCAGGTGGGATTTGATGGCCTCGATGGTGAGCAGCCCATCGTGCAACAGGGAGGCCAGCAGGGCCGCGGAGGCCTTGCCCTCGGTGAGGGCTTCAGCGATGTGCTCCACGCAGCCCGCCCCCCCGGAAGCGATCACGGGCACCTCCACGGCTTCGGCCACCGCCCGGGTGAGCGCCAGGTCGTAGCCCGCCTGGGTGCCATCCCCATCCATGGAGGTGAGCAGGATCTCGCCGGCGCCCCGGCGGGTCACCTCCCGGGCCCAGGCCACCGCATCGCGGCCCGTGTTCTCCCGCCCCCCTTTCACATACACATCCCAGCCCGGGCTGCCCTGGCGCCGGCGGGCGTCGATGGCCACCACGATGCACTGGCAGCCGAAGCGCTCCGCCCCCCGCTCCACCAGCTCGGGATCGCGCACGGCGGAGGAATTCAGGCTCACCTTGTCGGCGCCGGCCCGCAGCAGGGCCGTGATGCCCTCCACGCTGCTGATGCCGCCCCCCACGGTGAAGGGGATGGTGACGGCCTCGGCGGTGCGTCGCACCAGATCCACCAGGGTGTCGCGCCCCTGGTGGCTGGCGGCGATATCGAGAAACACCAGCTCATCGGCGCCACTGACGCTGTAGCGGCAGGCGAGCTCCACCGGATCGCCGGCGTCGCGCAGGCCCACGAAGTTGACCCCTTTCACCACGCGGCCGTCGGCCACATCGAGGCAGGGAATGATGCGCTTGGCAACCATCGCTGGGGAGGGGGGAGAAGGGGGGCCACAGCTGGTAAGGTTGCTGGGCTTTTTTCCATGCGGTCCATGTCCCAGACTGCCATCACCATCGGCTCCAAGGTCCGGGTGTTGCGCGTGCGCGACCGCATCCCCGCCAACCTGGTGGCTGCCCTGAAGTCTGATCCCACCGGCACAGTGAAGGACTACCGCGTCACCGATGGCAAGGGCATCGGGGTGGTGGTGGATCTCACCGCCGGTGGCTCCACCTGGTTCTTTGAAGACGAGATTGCCCCCGCCTGACCCCCGAGCCGCAGAGGGCCCATCCTTGACTGAACCCCCCGAGACTCCCGAGGGCGACCCAACCCCCACCCCTGCGGCCCCCAAGACCGGTGGGGCGGCACGCCAGCTGCTGGGGATGAAAGGAGCGAGCGAAACGAGCTCGATCTGGAAGATCCGCCTCCAGCTGATGAAGCCCGTCACCTGGATCCCCCTGATCTGGGGGGTGATCTGCGGGGCGGCCGCTTCCGGTGGGTTCCAGTGGCGCTGGCCGGATGTGCTGGCCTCCCTGGCCTGCATGTTGATGAGCGGCCCCCTGCTGGCGGGCTACACCCAAACCCTCAACGACTACTACGACCGGGAGATCGACGCGATCAACGAGCCCTACCGGCCGATCCCCTCGGGCGCCATTCCCCTGGGCCAGGTGAAGGCCCAGATCCTGGTGTTGCTGGTGGCGGGGCTGGCGGTGGCCTGGGGGCTCGACCGCTGGGCGGGCCACACCTACCCGGTGTTGCTGATGCTGGCTCTGGGGGGCTCATTCGTGAGCTACATCTATTCAGCGCCGCCCCTGAAGCTCAAGCAGAACGGCTGGCTCGGCAACTACGCCCTGGGGGCGAGCTACATCGCCCTGCCCTGGTGGGCGGGGCAGGCGTTGTTTGGCCGGCTCACCTGGGCCACGGCCCTGCTCACCCTGGCCTACAGCCTGGCCGGGCTGGGCATTGCGGTGGTGAACGATTTCAAGAGTGTGGAGGGGGATCGGGCCATGGGGCTCCAATCTCTGCCGGTGGTGTTCGGAATCCAGCGGGCCAGCTGGATCAGCGCGGCGATGATCGATGGGTTTCAGCTGGCGATGGTTGCGGTGTTGATCGCGATCGGCCAGCATCTGGCGGCCGTGCTGCTGGTGTTGCTGATCGTGCCCCAGATCACCTTCCAGGACATCTGGCTGCTGCGGGATCCCGTGGCCTTTGACGTGAAATATCAGGCCAGCGCCCAGCCCTTTCTGGTGTTGGGAATGCTGGTGACAGCCCTGGCCATCGGCCACAGCACCCTGATCCCCTCGCTGCTGTGAGTCAGGTGTCGCCGCTGCCGAAGCGCCTGGGTTCCTTCTGGCCTGCGGGGGCCGTGGCCCTGGGGTTTGGGGGGATCCTGGCCCTGGGGCAGGGGGTGCTCACCATGGGCACCGATGCCCTCCTGCCGGATGTGGGGGGAATTCGCAGTTTCAATCGCCCGGGCACCCTCACCGTGCTCGCCTCCGATGGATCCGTGCTCTACAAGCAGGGCCCGGCCACGCGGGAAAAGCTGAAACGGGGCCGGATGCCCCTGCTGGTGCAGAAAACCTTCATCGCCGCGGAAGATCGGCGCTTCTATCAGCACGATGGCGTGGATGGGGTGGGC
>JBIIHR010000303.1:0-2728 GCA_044235655.1 Cyanobium sp.
GAAGATGACGGGCCACTTCCAGCTCAAAAGACTGGAACCGATCCTGCCGGTTGGCCTGTCCCGTCGCATCGATCGGCTTCACCAACACCGTGAACAGGCCGAGGCGGTTTCCGGCCAGCACGTCCGTGAACACACGGTCGCCTACCAGCGCCACTTGGGAAGCGGGGAGATTGAGTTCTGCAATCACCCGGCGCAGGGCGCTTCTGCGGGGCTTGGCAGCCCCGGCTGTATAGGGAAGTCCCAACTGCCGGGAGAGCCCACCGATGCGGCGCCGGGAGGGGTTGTTGCTGAAGAGGTGGATGGGGCGATGCTCCCCCACCTCCTGGAGCCACCGCTCTGCAACAGGAGGCAAGACGGAGCTGTGGTGGGGGAGCAGGGTGCAATCCACATCAATCACCAGGGCCCTGATGGGGGCTCCAGCCTTGGACTCCATCTCCTCCATGGTCAGCTGGGGCAAGGCACAGCCAGGAGTCCAGTCTGGGGTGAGGAGTTGGCGCAGCATGGCGGACGCTCAGCTCTCCCGTTCGCGCTCATCCAATTCCGCCTCGATACGGGGCTGGACGCGCTCGAATTCCTCACCCTCCACCACCTCGGCAATGCCCCCCTCCATACGGGCGACCACAAAGAAAGGGTCCAACGGAATGTAAAGGCCGTACTCCCGGTTGTCCGCCCGAAACTGAATCAACAGTTCGTACAGATCACTCTCCTCATCCCCATCTTCCAAGTCATCCTCTAGGTCGTCTTCCAGCTCATCAGGATCCGGTTCCTCCAGCTCTCCGCTGACCGTCAGGGTCACCGCAGAGCGGACCAACGTCAGATCGTGTTCCTGCAACACCACATCCGCCACGGACAGGATCGGCTCGGCACCTTCAAGGCTTTCAATCACTTCATCCTTGTCCTCCTGCCCCTGGGCGATGCGCACCAGGCACACCGGAGTGTCCACCGGAGTGAGCAGGGCATAGTCCTTGCCATCCAGGGGAATCAGATGCTCGAGAAAGCAGAGGATCTCCCTCCCGGATTGATCCTTCACCAGGACGGTGGGCACATCTCCCGACCCAGTCAGGTCAGGGGGTTCAGGGGTCATCGGTTCAACGGGGTAGGGGAAAGGTGAGGAGCGGCTCGGGTTCGATCACAGAACCCTCCCGCAACCATTGTTCCAGCAGCAGAGCTGCAGCAGCACTATCCAGTTTCCCGGTTCGGTCCCCTTTTAGCCCAAATTGCTCGGCAGCAGCCCAACTGGTAGCGAACTCGTTGACCCACACCAAAGGCAACTCCAGCCCCCCAGCCGCCAGCTGCCGCACGAGGAGGCGGCCATAGCGGAGGCTGTGACGGGCCTGGGCCGTGAGGTGCTGGGACGCATCCAGGGGAAGACCCACCACCAGAAGCTTGGCCCGGCGGCTGAGAGCCAGGGCCGCCATGCTCTGGGCATCCTCCTCTGGGCTGCGACGCAGAAGGGCTGGCAGGGGGGTCACTGTGAGGCCGAGGGGGTCACAGCCCGCCAGACCGATCCGCTTTCGACCCACATCAAGGGCCAGAGCAGAACAGGGGGGGCACGGGGGCACTCAGCGCTGCCCGGCAGGGGTGGGCAAGGAGCGGGGGGCTGGCTTCCACTGGTCCAGCATGGCTTCGAGCCTCAGGGCGGCCTGACGGGCCGGCTGGATCGCTTCCTGCCGACGCCAGACGGAGCGTGCCATGAGGAGCTGCTCGCCTAACAGGGTGGCCCCAAAGCCTTCCAGCCAGGTTCGACGGGTTTCATCGTCCCGATCGGAGCGCACCACAAGGGGTGTACCTGGCTTGGCCAGACGGTGGAGCAACCAGGCACTGGGAGCTCCGTAGAGATCCTCCCGACCGGGCTGGAGGCTCAACTCAGCCACCAGACCCACCTCAGGATGGTGGGTCTGGTGGCGAATCGCCGCGACGGCTTCATTTCGGCTGCCATCCACCAGCAGCCAGCCGGATCCCCCGGATTGATCCAGCAGGTCTTCGATCCGGCGGTCGAACATCTGGCGCAGATGGGCAGGGCAACAGGACTGCTCCAGGTGCCACAGCAGGGGAGCGGTCTGTCGATTCAGTGGCTGGGCTTGCAACCCGGTGGGAAGGGAAGGAGGCTCACCTTGGGGATTCCACTGCCAGAGTTGATCGAGACGCACCTGCTGAAACCCCTGGGACCGAAGGAAAGCCTGACGCTGGCCATCCAGGACGGAGGACGTGGCGATCCAACTGGCTACCCCCCTGGTGCTCTGAATCGCTTCCCGAACCAGGGCTTCCACCACCTCAGCATCGGGAGGCGACAGGGAACTCCTGGCCTGAGCCAAGGCCAGGTGATCCACCTCCCAGCAGGTGCCCCGCCGGTTCAGCCGTCGGGTCATGATCAGCCCAAGGGGCTGAGGGGGCTGGGAAGGCAGACGAAGGAGTGCCAGATGCACCACTGGGGCCTGGGGGAGGGCCGGCACCATGGATCCCAGAAAACGCTCCGGCAGCCCCAGCAGCAGGGCGCGCTGAAGCTGGGGGAGGAAGGGGAGAAAAGCCGGGTCCTGGAGCAGGTGTAGCTGCCAACCCTGGAGGCGCTCCACAAGCCAGCCCTCCTGGAGACCACCCATCAGCCGATCCATCCCATGACGAATCCGCTCAACGTGTTTGGAACCAACGGACATGACCAGGGATGGGGCCGTGCAAAGGCCTAAAGAAACAAAAAAGGTCTTTCAACTTTAGGGCTCTGCCCCCTGGT
>JBIIHR010000304.1:0-2720 GCA_044235655.1 Cyanobium sp.
TCGCCGGGGCGATGTGGGGCCCTCAGCTTCCAAACGCCACCTGGCAGGCCGCATTCAGCAACTGGGCCTGGGCGGCCAGGGCCGGTTCCCGGCCATTGAGCTCTCCTTTCTGGCAGTCGCCCGTGGCCTCGAAGGGGGTGTCGCCCGTGGCAGCGGTGAAGCTGATGCTCTGATCGCCGGTGGGTTCCACGCTGTTGTAGTAGAGCGTGTAACCCGCGTCCTGCACCACGATCGTGGGCTGGCTGGCGGCGATCGCCTGGTTCACGGCGCTGGTGATCACGGCTGCGGTGGCCAGGCTGCCCACCCCCCAGGCCACCGACCGGCCCGTCCACCAGCCCCAGGGCGGACTGTTCCAGTTGCCGTACCAGCCGTAGCGCCAGGGCCTGGCCAACTGCCAGCCCGGCCGTGCCCAGCCTGGCCAGTCGTTGTCCCAGCGGCGGAGCCGATCGACCCCGCGATCCACAGCCCGCACGTTGTCGCGCCAGTCGTCACGCCATTCCCGACGCACGTCATCCCGCACCCGGTCCCATCTTTTGTCCACCCGATCAAAGCTCCGCTGCACCCGGTCGCGGTCGATCCGGCCCACCCCCTCACGCCACTGATCCCGGGCCCGGTCCCAGTCGCCCCGGTCCACGGAGCGGCGGATCCGGTCGCGATCCACGTTCCCCATGCGGTTGCCGAGTTGGTTGCGGGCCCGATCAAAGTCGCGCCGGCCCCGATCCCCATCCCCGAGGCGGTTGCTCCAGCCCCCTGTGGGCCGGCGATTGCCGCGGTCGAAGCTGCCCTGGCGGCTTCCCAGTCCGGTTCGCCCCCTGGAGCCCCCACCCCCCATGTGCCGTCCACCCCCTCCTCCTCCTCGACCCCGGGCCAGGAGAAGGGAGGGGGCTGGGGCCTCCCCAGGCTGGGGATGGTTGGCGGCCGGCTCGGGGGTAGCAAACGGCATCAGGCCTCCGGCATGGGCCGGGGGAAGGGCCAGGGCCAGGGCAAGAAGAGGGGCAAGCTGTCGCATGGCGCCTCAGGGTGTTTTGGTGATCTGGCCCCCGTCGGGGCAGCCGGCGTCGTAGCAGCTGGCGTCAATGCGCCCGTCCTTGCCGAAGTGCACCTCCAGCACGCTTCGGCCATTCACGGCCCGCCCCAGATCCTGGCGCACGCTGTTCAGGTAGTTGGGGTTGATGGCGCAGAAGCTCGTGCCATCCAGGCAGAGGGCATTCAGTTCAAAAAAAGCGGCGGCGTTGCGCGCACTGCGCCAGCTTTTGCGTTCGGCATCCCACAGCTCAATGCGGGTGTAGGGCGTGTCGCTCACCCGGAATCGCACCTCCTTGTTGCTCAGCCGGTGGAGGTATTCCGTGGCGTCGCCGTTATTGATGGCCTCAATGCGGCAGGGCACCGCATCCGTGCCATTGACGCTGCAGAAGCTCTCGAGGGTATAGAGCGTTTCCGCACGCAGGGCCCCTGGACAAGCGAGCAGGGGGGCCGCCAGCAGGCCAGCGGCGGCGGCAAAACGGGGTGTTCTGAGCTGCAGGGACATACCCGGGCAGATGGAGTCCAAGCCCTCTCTAGCCAGAGCCTGAGCTCCTGTCAGCAACTGGCTTCCAGAAGAGTGTGGAAGGACCTCCTATGGATGGGGGCAATCCCGAGCCCGCTTGAGGTGGGCGCACCAAATAAAGAAATGATTAATCGCTTGCATATTGCGAATGATCATTATTGGTGCCTCCAACAATGTTTGTTAATAGATGAAGCTCAGGAGCCTGCCAGGCCCGGAAAAACCATCAGATCGATATGACCACCGATGGGATGGCGCCACTCTCGGAATTCCTCCGCCAGGGCTTGGTGGTCATGCACCTGGGCGTTGGCCTCCAGATCCTGCAACCGTTGATGCACAAGATCAAGAGTGTTGTCGATCAATTGTGCGGCTTGTTCGGAAGTCATGATGCGGAAATGGCGGGGAAATTGCTGAGGTGTGAGAACGAGAGAGGGGTGAAATCTTGAACTGTGGATTGGTTTTACCGGCGATTTCTTGGTGGGGCTGTAGCGCTTGACACGGCTTGGGCCCCTGTTCGCGGTTGCTCACGCCGCTCCGCCATGATGGCGTCGAGAAGAAGCACGCTCATGCAAGCCAGCTGGAATGGAGTCGTCATCGCCCGCAGCGACGACATTGTCACCGTTGAAGGGAATGCCTACTTCCCCCCCGAGGCCCTTCAAAAAGAGTGTTTCCGGCCCTCCAGCCACCGCACGGTATGCGGGTGGAAAGGCGAAGCCCATTACTACGACGTGGTCGTCGATGGTGAGGTGAACGCCAATGCTGCATGGTTTTATCCCGAACCCAAAGCGGCCGCGAGCGACATCAAGGGTCGGGTGGCCTTCTGGAAGGGGGTGAAGGTTGCGAAAGAATGAGGAAACCTTTCCTGGCTCAGCAATTAACCCGCTTTTACATTGCTCGTTGACTCCATTAATCGTGTCTGTTTAACTAGAGTTTATCGACCACTGATTCTCCCGATGAGTCCCGGCTATAACTCTCTGTTTCTTATTTTTGGAGTTCTGGTCGCCGGCCTTCTCTCCAGTCCCCAGTCAAGTCAGGGAGCTCCTCGCTGCCAAGATTCTGGCGCTGAATTTGATTGTTCCCCCCTTGAGCTGGCGGCTACCCCCGATGGCGCCACACCCAGCCCACCCGCCGGTCCTGACCCGGATTCCGAGACAGTGCTGGAAGAAGAGGCAAGTGT
>JBIIHR010000305.1:0-2719 GCA_044235655.1 Cyanobium sp.
TCCTGGGCAGATAGCCGTGAAGCTCCTGCACCTGATGCAGCACCTCAATGAGGGCCTCGGGCCGGCCGCCCTGGTGGCGCACGATCTGGCTGATGCGCTGGCTATCGGGAGCTTCGCTTCGCACGCCAACCCTGCACCTTCCTTTGTCTTAGCCACAGCTGGAGGGCGTGGACCGGTGGGCCAGGGGGAATTCAGAAAACGCGCAAGGCCTCCAGGGCGCCCTGCCCATGGAGCTCGGCGAGGGCGTCATAGCCGCCGATGGCCTCACCATCGATGAACACCTGGGGGAGGGTGGGCCGGCCACTGCGCTGCTCAATGACGGATCGCTCCTCAGCCGTCTGCACCACCTGCACCCGATGTGGAATCCCGAGAGTGCGCAACAGGCGCTGGGCCCGGGCTGAGTAGGGACAGCCACTGAGCACGGCGATTTCCACCTCATGGGGGGTGACCGTGGGCATGGCCGCCGCCGATTCAGCAAAGACGCCCACGAGCAGCTGGGCCCCCTTCCGCACCAGGGTGCCGTGCTCCAGGTGCCCTCCCCACACCTGGCAGGCTCCATCGGAGAGGCTCAGGTGGAGGTGAACCCCCTCTGGGGCCAAGGTGCCATTGAGGGTGATGATCTCCAGATCCCCTTCGATCACGGAGGGGCTGGGCTGGCCGGGACACTGGAAGGCCGCCCGGGACAGGTCGCCCACCACCCCCAGCACGAAGCCTGAGGCTGCACGGGCCATCGCAAACTCTTCCAGGCTGCGACGCAGATCGCTGCCAGGGGCCAGTTGCAGGGGCACGGCATGCATGGAAAGGCCTGCGGGGCCGATCAGATTACGCCGGCGCACTGGGCCTACCCTCAGCGTCTGGTTGCCCCCCCGCCATGACCCCTTCAGCCCACGCCGCCAGCCGCTGGCTCCTGGCGAAGCGGGGTGGGGTGGGGATCTCGGCAGGGCTTGCCACCGTGTTGTCCTTGGCGGCGCTGGGCGGAATGTTGACCCCGCTGGAGAGGGGATTGGCCGCGGAGATGGCCACCAGGCCTCTCCCCGCCTGGTATTTCCTCCTGTTCATCCTGCTGGGGGCCCTGGTGCCCCTGGTGCTGCGGTGGCTTCATCGACGGCGGTCCGAAACGGCCCGGGTGCTCGATCCCTACCTGGTGCTTCTGGCCGGGCAGATCCTGACGGAAGGGCTGGTCACCCGGGCAGGGGGGAAGGGGCTGGGGGTGCTGGTGGGGATGGTCTTCACCCTGATCCGCCTGTGGCAGCTGAAGCTGCTCTGGCCCCTGGCCTCAAGGCCCGCCTGGTTGCGGCGCTGGCTCGTGCTGGAACTGGTGCTCTGGAGCGTCAACGCCCTGCAGATGCTGGCCTTCCGCTGGTGGCCTCTGCTGGCCTGAGCTGCTCCAGACGGCGGCGCAACCCCTTCACGGCTCCACCGAGTCGTCTGGTGTAGCCATACAGAACCAGGAAGGAGGGCAACCCAATCCGATGGATCAGCCAGAGGGCTCTGGGATCCGGTTCACAGGTGGCATCCACAACAAAAGTGGGGTCGAGGCGTTGCATGCGCGCCAACAGCTCCCGGTCATTGGGGCAATAACAACGGAGGCAGTCGTAATAGCGCCGCACCAGGAGCTGACGGCGGGACAGACTGAGTTGGCCGAGGCTCGCCAGATGGTGTTCGATTTTTTCGTACACGCGGCAACGGGCAAACGTCAGCCGTTCATAGATGGTGGCTTCCCCATGACTGCGACCTTGGATGGAGTTGGGATGGAGGCGCCAGAAGTAGGAGATGGTGTCGGTCTTGATCGTTTGCCCCCCCTTTAAAGCCAGCCGACAGAACCAGTCGTAGTCGTCAATGATGGAGACATTGGCATCCCAGCGTTCATCAGCAATGAAACTGCGTTTGTACAGGGCTGCTGCCGTGTATGGCATGGATTCCCCATGCAAAATGGCTTCCGGCAGGCGCTCAGGATCAGGAGGGGTCAACACCCGTTGGGTGTCCCTGAGAAAACGGCCCTCCTGGTCGATAGAAACCACACCCCACCTGGACATCACGATGTCGGCATCCGTTCGCATGGCTTCCTGACACTCCACCTTGAAGCCGCGAGGCTGAATCAGATCGTCATGGTCCAGGAACTTCACGTAATGGCCCCTGGCCAGTGACAATCCCGCATTTCTCCCCGCAGAACCTGATCCACTATTGGTCGTGAGTGGGTGGAGCCGAATGGAGGGAAAACGCTGGGTCAGACGCTCTGGCGTTCCATCGGTGGACCCATCGTCAATAACAATAATTTCAAGTGAAACACCTCTGATTTTCAGACAGCTGGAGAGGGTTTCCTCGATCAAGGTCCCACCATTATAAGTGGGAATAATAATAGAAACGAATGGTTGAGACTTCATTGAGCCATTCTCACCTCATCCCGATCACCCATGCAGGCACAGGGCAGCACCTTTTGCACTTTACGAGTGTGTTTGCGCATATCAGATCCTTTATGGTGCTAACGGGTTTATTTGTGGCGCCACAATAAACGAAATCAAGGGCGCTCCCACTCTTTTTTCAGATCGCCCTGCGGGTGAAAATCTGATGGGTGGCCGATTGCCACGCCCCCGTGGCGTCATACCGGCGGATCAAGCGCTCCATCCTGTCTGGAGCGGTGAGCCAGCCTCCCTCCACAGTGAAGGCCTCCCGATGGCTCACCTGGGCGGGAAGACGGCAGAACCCGCCATCGGGGAGA
>JBIIHR010000306.1:0-2711 GCA_044235655.1 Cyanobium sp.
GCAAAACTGAAGACGCTGGCAGCCTTGGCCGTCTGGGCGGTACTGATCACGGGGCGCAAGCTGGCCCCTCCTCCGCCCACCACCAGGTAAGTGATGCCTTCGATGGGTTTGCTGCGCTCGTAGTTGTGGTCGTGTCCATTGATGTAAAGCTGCACCCCATGGCGCCGCATCAGCGTGCTGAGCTTGGCGGCCAGGTGGGGGTCATTTCCGTAGAACCCGGATGAATAGATGGGGTGGTGCCCCACCACCACCTTCCAGGGGGCCCGGCTGCTGGCCAACACCGTGCGCAGCCAGCTGATCTGCCGTTGCCAGTCGGCGTTGCCATTCGTGTCGAGCATGAAAAAGTCCACAAGGCCCCTCCGCAGCATGTAAAAACGCCCTTTCATGCCAAAGGGCTTGTAGGCCACCTGGGGCTTGCCGTTGTCGGTGCGGATGTCGTGGTTGCCCAACACAGCATGAAAAGGCACGCCCGCCCGCAACAACTCCCCATAGGGCCGGCGGAAAGTGCTCTCCAGCAGGGCGATATCCCCCGAGGGATAGATGTTGTCGCCCCCCAGGATCACCAGATCCACCGGCTGGCGTTGGTGTACTGCAGCCATCTGCTGGCCCACGGCGCGCTGGTTTCCATCGGCGCTGCCCGTGTCGGCCACAGCGAGAAACCGCAGGGTGGTCTTGGCGTCGCTGGCGGGGGCAGGGGAGCTGGCCTGGGAGAAGCCGGGTTTCCGCGGCAGAAGGAGCCCCCCAGCCGTGAGGACAGCTGGAAGCAGACGCAGCAGAGCCCGGCGTTGCACGGTGGAAGCAAAAAAGTTGCACCAGCTTGGCGGATCGCGGATGGCTTTGGAGGGCCGATCCCTGACTGAGCCCTCTTCCTCAAGACCCCCTCTTACCCGCTTAAGAGAGAGAGCCCAGCAAATGAATCACCTCGGAAAGCACAATGGAGAGAAAAAGAAAGCTGAGCAGGGCGTGAATCAACACAATCCGCCTGACTTTACTATCCTCGAGATTGGTATCACTCATGGCGTAGGTCAGTCCCACGGCATAGGACACATAAAGAAAATCGCTGAAGACAGGTTCATCTGGACCCGCAAATATAAATCCCTGGGGATTGGGTCCGTCAGCTGCAGGAATGGGATTCAAACTGAAGTAAAGCTTGGCGTAAAGCAAGGCAAAGCTGTTGTGCATCTGCAACCAGATACCCAGCAAGCAAGCGAAATACACCGAGGTGCGGATCGCAAAGGGAACCAGGGTTTGCTGGCTTTTGAGCTCGTTGATGAAGAGGGTCAACACCCCAATGCTCAGAAAGGTGAACACCACGGTGGCCTTCACCAGCAAGGCCCGTCTCGAGAGCCCTTGGCCAAACAGGTCTCGCGTCTGGTGCGCATCCAGACGCAGAGCCTCACGAAAGAAAAGGATCTGGTCCTGGCCGATGGCCACGAGAAAAGACAGGAGGAAGGCTTCCCGGGGATGGAGGGCCAGGATCAGCAGAGGAGCAAGCCCTGATCCGATGAGCAAGGCACGGACCAGCCGCTTTCGCTCATCAAAACAAGCTAGGCGCCCCAGACCCATGGTTCAGGGAGGGCCTTCAGCGCCGGCCCAAGAGTTCCTCCCAGGTGGGTTCCTGGTGGGTGCACTGCAGAGTGGTGGGGGTTTCAATGGGGCGGGCCTGGGGGGCGACCACACCAGAGGCATTGAGGCGGCTCAGAAGCCGCTGCTGGGAAGCACGTCGTGTCATGGTTTGCTTGGACGGAAATTATGGTTTTGCCATCACTCTCTAAGGAGAGCGACTTGGTGATCCATGTCAGAAGCATACTCCTCTTTCCTGCACTTGCCGTTGGAGGGCATCTGTTCGGGATTCACTCTTCGCTTTCCAGGTCTCGCCTTGCGGTTTCGAGCTCCTTCCGCGCTTCCGGGCTCAGCGTGGGGTACTGAAGATCAAGAGAAAGAAGGGTGTCAATCACAGCGGCAGCCACCACCAGGCGGGTGAACCATTTGTGATCCGCAGGCACCACATACCAGGGGGCTTCCTCACTTGCAGTGTGCCGAATCATTTCTTCATAGGCCTGCATGTAGGCCTGCCAATGGCCCCGTTCGCGCACATCCGCGGCAGAGAATTTCCAATGCTTTTCCGGCTCATCCAGCCGCTTGAGAAAGCGTTTTTTCTGTTCCTGCCTGGAGACATGCAGGAAGAACTTACGCACCACCACGCCATTGCGGCCCAGGTACCCCTCGAAGTGACGGATGTCACCGAACCGTTCCTGCCAGATCTGGGGGCCTAGCCGCTGGGGGGGCAGGCTCTGGCGAGCGAGGAGCTCAGGATGCACCCTCACCACAAGGGTTTCCTCGTAGTAGCTGCGATTGAAAATACCGATCCGGCCCCGCTCAGGCAGGTGTCGCTGGCAACGCCACAGGTAGTCGTGATCCAGCTCCTCCGCGCTGGGGGCTTTGAACGAGGTCACCTGGCAGCCCTGGGGGTTCACCCCGCTCATCACGTGCTTGATGGTGCTGTCTTTCCCAGCGGCATCCATGGCCTGGAAGATCAGCAGCACGGCCCATCGGTCCTGGGCATAAAGCTTGTCCTGGAGCTCGGAAAGAATCTCCACCCCCTCCTTGAGAACCGCTTCAGCGGCCAGTTTGTTGGCGGGATCCAGCTGGAGCGTATCGGCGGGATTCACCGTCTTGAGCTGGAAGCCCTGGCCATCGCTGATGCGAAA
>JBIIHR010000308.1:0-2706 GCA_044235655.1 Cyanobium sp.
AACCTTGAGCGCTTTTGGCCCATCTCAATGCTCAATGCTCAATGCAAGCGTTAACTGACGAATGGACAATCTCCGTTATTTGATGGCAAAAAGAACATGAATAACAGCCAATATCAAGAGTTTGCAAAAAACGCAAAAACAACGTAAATGGCGCAAAAACGAATATTGTTCTGAAGAATTCCTAATACCTTCTGTGCCATCCTTGCCGTGGCGCACGCTGGCGAACCCTCCCCTGCGGCCGGATGGAGTGTTTCCCCCAGGCCTACCCAACCTTCCCCACCTGGCCCTGCGCGATCCGGCCGAGCTCTATGGGGCCCTGCAACGGTCGGCCCCCATCCGCCACTGCCGCAGTCTTGTGCCCGACCGGCTGTTTCTCCATGAGGTGGGCTACGTGGACATCGGAGGAACGGTGCTCGTCTCCCAGACCGGCAGCGCCACCGACTTTCTCGTGGAGCACACGCCCAACCTCCATCTGCTGGCCGTTTTCCACGGCCAGATCGCTCTGGAAACGGCCGGCGGGCCCCTCACTCTGAGCGGAAATGAAGCCGCCCTGCTCCCCGCCGGGCGGCGGCGCAGCCAGGGCAACCACAGCTTGGCCGCAGTCACCCTGGAGCCCGCCAAGGTGGCTGCCGCCGCCGCCGCTATGGCCGGCCGAACGCGGGACACCGCCCAAGCCTTCTTCCCCAGCGAACAGTTCCCTGCCTTCAGCCTCCCGCCAGGCAGTACGCAGGGGGATGCGATCCACAGCCTGCTCCGCACGATCGATGCCTGCACGGTCCTCGGGCCAGCGGTGGCCGCCCACCTCGGCCTCGAGGATGTGATCCTCCGCAGCGCCGCCACCCTTCTCCATCCCGCGCTCCTGCATGAAGAGCCCGCCGATCTGCTGCGCCATCGGGATGCGGCTGGGCGCCGCAGCTTTGACGAGCTCATTGACTACATCCGGGCCAACCTCGATCAGCCCCTGCGCCTCAGCGATCTGGAAGCCCGCAGTCACTACTCTCGGCGCGCGCTGCAATACGCCTTCCGCGAGCAACTCAACACCACTCCCAAGCAGTGGATCCAGGAGCAGCGGCTCACCCTCGCCATGGAGGAGTTGCAACGGAAAGGGGAACGGCTCTCGATCAAGACTGTGGCCCTGCGCTGCGGCTACCCGCAAGTGAGCCAGTTCAGCAAGGCTTTCAAAGCTCGTTTCGGGATCAGCCCCTCCCAGATCCAGCGCCTCTGACCTGCCGCCAGCGCCGCAGCAGCTGGCGACGGCTCCGGCGTAGCTCCCCCAACCCTTCCCTCCCCGAGGCCGGGGCAAAGCGCTGGGTTTCATAGCGCGCCACGAAGGCCCCGAGCTCCGGCTCCAGCTCGGGCCGGTGCTGGCGCAGGCGGGTGGCCAGCTGGGGCAGGGTCTCCCCCGGGCGGGGCACCCAACCCTGGCGGGCAAAGGCCAGCAGGCACCGCTCCAGCTCCCGCCGCTGGGGATCCCCCACCCCCCGGCGACCCAGCCAGCCCAGCAGGGCCAGGCCTCCCGCCAAGGTGGCCGCCACCGCCCCCAGCACCAGGAGCCCCAGCCCATCGCGCCGATCCCCCAGCAGCCAGGCCAGCAGGGCCTCCTGGCTGCGAGCGTCGTAGCCCAGCCACCAGCGGGTCCAGGCCAGATCCAGGCCCCACCACTGACGCACCAGCCAGCGCAGGGGATCAGCGGCAGCGGAAGGCTGGGGAGCCGGCGCGACGCTGGCCTCACCCACCCAGCCGCTGGGATCGAGGGCCACCCAGCCCATGCCCTCGATCCACACTTCGCTCCAGGCGTGGGCATCGCTCTGGCGGAGATCCAGATAGCCGGGCCCGCTCACCGGCTGCACCCAGCTGCCGCCCTGGTAGCCGCTCACCACCCGGGCCGGAAGCCCTGCCGCCCGCAGCAGGGCACTGGTGGCGCTGGCGAAATGGCCGCAGAAGCCCTGCTGCCGCTCAAAGAGAAAGGCATCCAAAGGGGCCTGCTTTGGCAGCAGACCCGGCTGGCGGGTGTAGCGGAAGGGCTGGCTCCGCATCCAGCGCTCCACCTGCTGCAGCCGCTCCAGGGGCGGCCCGCTGGCCCAACCGCCACCAAGGGCCTCCAGGCGGGGGTTGGCGCCTTGGGGCAAGGCCAGCAGCTCCGGGCCAGGCCGCTCCTGCTGCCAGGGGCGTTGGGGTCCTCCGGCGGTGATGGCATAGGCGCGGCGCTGACCCCGGGGGCCGCGATGCACCAGCTCCCCCTGGGCCGTGGGGCGCAGCTGGCGGCTGCTGGGGCTCCCCGCGCCGCCCCAGGGAACGCGCTCCATCGGGCTGGGCTCGCTCAGCCACACCTCCCGCAGAGCCCCCTGGCCTTCCTGCACCTGGCGCCAGCCCAGAAACTCCAGTGATGGGTCCTCCGGTCGCAGGGTCCACCGGGCGCCATCGAACTCCTCATGCACCAGGACGCGCCACCGGCGAGCCTCCACCGGCGGCGGAGCCCCGGCGGCGAAGGTCACCCGCGCGGCCGGGGCCCCATTGGTGGCCAGGGTGGCGATGCTGCCGGGATCGAGGGTGTCGCTCAGGCCCGTGACCGCCGCCGCGCCCCAGCCCCCCTGCAACAGGCCGATGGGGGGCAGGCGAGGCACCAGGAGGAACAGCACAAGGGCCAGGGGCAAGGCAGCCACCACCACCCCCGCGCTGCGCCGCAGCAACACGCCCCACCGGAGC
>JBIIHR010000309.1:0-2698 GCA_044235655.1 Cyanobium sp.
CCCTGATCCCCAGTTTCACGGCTTTTGCGGTCACGGCTCTGCTGGAGCAGCACTTCCCGGAATTGGTGGATCCTGGGTTCACCGCCCGCATGGAGAGCAGCCTGGATGACATCTCCGCCGGTAAGACACCCTGGCTTCCCTACCTGGAGAAGTTCTACAAGGGGGAGGAGGGGCTCGAAGCCCAGGTGCAACGCCGGGAAGGCGACATTGACCCCAGCACCTCCCGCACCATTGCCCTCGAGGGGCTGCCCTGCGTGGTCCGCATTGGCCGCTTTGGTGCCTATCTCGAGAGCAAGCGGGAAGCGGAGGATGGCAGCGAAGAGCTCTGCAAGGCCACCCTCCCCCAGGAAATCACCCCCGCCGATCTGGATGCCCAGAAGGCGGAGCTGTTGCTGAAGCAGAAAACGGAAGGGCCGGAATCCCTGGGGGAAGATCCGGAAACCGGCCAGCAGGTGTATCTCCTGTTCGGCCAGTACGGGCCCTATCTCCAGCTGGGCCAGGTGAGTGAGGACACCCCTAAACCGAAGCGGGCCTCCTTGCCCAAAGGCGTCAAGCCCGAAGACCTCAGCCTGGAGGATGCCCTGGGCCTCCTGCGGCTGCCGAGGCACCTGGGGGAGCACCCGGAGGGGGGAAAGATTCAAGCGGGTCTCGGTCGTTTCGGTCCCTATGTGGTGCACGACAAGGGCAAGGGGGAGAAGGACTACCGCTCCTTGAAGGCGGAAGACGATGTGCTGGCCATCGGCTTGAGCCGGGCCCTCGAGCTGCTGGCCCAGCCCAAGCGGGGGCGCGGAGGACGCACGGCGCTGAAGGATCTTGGAACCCCGGAGGGGAGCAGCGAGGCGATCCAACTCTTCGACGGGCCCTACGGCTTGTATGTGAAGCAGGGCAAGGTGAACGCCTCCCTGCCCGAGGGCACCACGGCCGAGAGCCTGACCCTCGAGCAGGCCATCGAGCTGCTTGCGGCGAAGGCAAGCACGGGCAAAGGGAAAGGAAGCAGCCGGGGACGCACGGCCACCAGGGCTGCTGCCGCTCCGAAGACGCCCCGGGCCAAAGCGCCGGCGGCCGCCAAGACTCCTCCTGCTAGCTCAGCGGGAACCGCCAGGAAGGCGCCGTCCACCACCAAGAGTGGTCGCCTCCGGGCCAGCCCCGTCCGGGTGATCCGCCCGGCAGGAAACGGATGAGGATCAGCCGTCCGCAGGTGAGGGGGAGAGGGAACAAGGTGTGGACCATGGCCTGGTCTCTCCCCCTGCTCAGCGCGCTCTCCGGCTGTGCAGGCACCCCCTGGGGTGACACCCTTTCCGGCAGTTTTCCTACGCCGCCGGTGCAGGCCACGGTGGAGCAGGAGGCTCCTCAGGCTCCGAAACGCCTGGAAGCCGAGCCGCCCTCCGGCTCCCCTTCCCCGGGGGCCACGGCCAAGACGGGTGGTACCGCCCTGGTCCCCCAGCGTTCCCCCTCCTCTCCCTCCCCAGCTCCTGGGGCCAAGCCCGCGGAGCCCCAGGCGTCCAAGACAGCGGCTGCCAAGCCCAAACCTCCCTCCGTGGCCACCGCTCCCTCCCCCTACCGGGTCACCATCCGGCTTCCCCAGGCCGACCCTTCTGCCCCGGCGGAGGGGGTGACGGAGGCGCTGCGAACGGCCGGCATTCCCTTTGAGGTCGAAACGATCGAGCGGGTGAATGGTGCTCCAGCCCAGCCTGCCGAAGCGCCGCCAGCAGGGTCAGCCCTCTCACCCTCGGTCCGTCCAGCCCCTCCCCCCCGTTGACCATGGGAACCCCTCCCCGCCCAGGCCTGGATCGGAGCCGGCGGGATCTCAGCCCGCGGCAGGCCCGCCAACTCATGGACACCGCCTATCTGGCGGCGGCGACGGCCCTGCTCTGGGCCGCGCTGTACTACCTGCCGGTGGGCAGCCCCCTTTTTCGCCTGGCCCTCCCCCTGCCCCTCACCCTGCTCCAGCTGCGCCACGGCTGGCGCTGCGCCCTGGAGGGCGTGGCGGTGACCAGTCTGCTGCTGGTGGCCCTGATGGGCCCGATCCGGGGACCCCTCGTGCTCTTCCCCTACGGACTGATGGCCCTGTGGTTGGGGTGGGGCTGGCGCCATCGTCTGAGTTGGTGGATCACCCTGCCCGTTGGTGCCCTGATTGGGGCCTTTGGGTTCCTCGTGCGCCTCGCCGTGCTCTCCGTTCTGATCGGGGAAAACCTCTGGGTGCTGATCACCACAGCAGCGTCCCAGCTTTTGGATCGGTTCACGGATGCCTTGGGGTTGGGGGCCGGTCTTGACCTCGCCCAGGTGCAGGGGGCGGCCCTCGGTCTGGTGTTGGTGCAAAACCTGCTGGTGGTCTTCTGTCTCCATGCGGTGGCTTACTGGATCTTTCCCCGCCTGGAGGCGCCCATCAGCGAGCCTCCTCCCGTGTTGCAGGCGCTGGTGAGCCTCGACCCCCTTTGACCCGGCCAAGGTTGCTGTGTGGGTCTCCCGGGATGGGGGAACGTTGGCTGGGCGGCTGGCTGCCTGGAGGGCCTGCCCCCCAGGTGCTCCTGCTGTTGGCTGCCACCGAAACCGCCTCCGTGCCAGGTATCTCTGCCGCAGGAGCGACCCCAGAGTCGCGCCGAGCCACAGCTGCTGCGGATGCGGAATTGCTGTTGCAGGGTCCCCGGGGGCTACGGCCCCACGCCCTGCCGCCCCTCCCTGCTGGGGTCTCCCCTGC
>JBIIHR010000310.1:0-2696 GCA_044235655.1 Cyanobium sp.
GGGAACGGCGGCGGTGCAGCAGGAACAGAAGCCCCAATGCAAAGGCGGTTACCAGAACCACCTTCAGCAAGACTCCACTGATCGGCTCCACCCAGCGCAACACGGATCCATAGTTTTCACCCAAAGCCTGGCCTGCCAGAGCCAGGATCACCACCAGAATGCTGCTTCCAGCCGTGGTCCAGGCCAAAAAGGGAGGCTGGGGCATGAGTTCAATCCCGGCAGGTACGGAAATGAAGGTGCGCACCCCAGGCACCAGCCTTCCCCAGAACACCACCGCGGCGCCATGGCGGTTGAACCAGCGTCGGCTCTGGCGAAGGCTTTCCGGGGTTACCCCAAGCCAGCGTCCATGGCGGCCGATCAGGTGTTCCAGCCGCTCCTCATTGATCCAGCGGCCAATCCCATACCAGAACCAGGCCCCCAGCACCGTGCCCAGCAGGCCCGAGAAGATGACGGGCCCGATCTGCAGCTGGCCCTTGTGGGCCAGGAAGCCGCCCAGGGGCATGATCAGTTCGGCTGGAATCGGCGGAAAGAGGTTCTCAAGAAACATGCAAACGGTGATCAACCCATAACCCAGGAGGGGATGGCGATCCGCCCCCTCCTGAATCAGCCGAGGCAGGGCCTCCACCAGGGTTTTGAGAACGCTCAGCCCATCAGGCATCGGCCCGGGCACGGCGACGCCAGAGGCGCCACACCTTCTCCAGCTCGAGATAGAAGAAGAGCAACAGGCTGAAGCCGATGCAGATCCCTAGATCGTGGGCGGAAAGGGGAACGGTGCCAAAGAATTTCGCCAGGGCAGGCACGTAGAGCAGGGCCAGCTGGAGCGCCGTGGTAAGAACCACGGCCCAGATCAACCAGGGGTTGGAGAAGGGCGCCACCTGGATCAGGGGGCGATCGCTGCGGGCAGCGAGGGCATGGCCCATCTGGGCGAGACAGAGGGTGGTGAACACCATGGTGCGCCAGGGGCCGTTGGGGCCGTAGGTGCGATAAGCCCAAACCATCAGAGCAATGTTGATGACGGCGAACACCACACCGATCCGGAGGATATAGCTGCCGATACCCCTGGCAAAGATGGATTCGCCAGGCTCGGCAGGAGGACGTTGCATGATGTCCTTCTCCCCAGGTTCGAGGGCCAGGGCCAGGGCCGGCACCCCATCGGTCACCAGGTTCATCCAGAGAATCTGGAGAGGGGTCATGGGCACCCCGAACAGGCCCACCAGGGGGGCGGCGGCAATGGTGAGGAGCTCGCCCACATTGCTGCCCAGGATGTATTTAACGAAGCGGCGGATGTTTGCGTAAACCAACCGCCCTTCTTCCACCGCATTGACGATGGTGGCGAAGTTGTCGTCCAGAAGAACCATGTCGGCGGCTTCCTTGCTCACCTCCGTGCCGGTGATGCCCATGGCCACCCCGATATGGGCCTGTTTGAGGGCGGGGGCGTCATTCACCCCATCGCCTGTCATGGCCACCACCTGGCCGTTGGATTGCAGGGCCTTGACAATGCGGAGCTTCTGCTCCGGGGCCACCCGTGCATAGACATTGCACTGGGCGACCACGTCCTTGAGGCGGGCCTCATCAAAGGTTTCCAGTTCCCTCCCCAGCACCACCTCGCTGTCGGGAGTGGCCAGGCCGATGCCCGTGCCGATGGCCTTGGCCGTGAGGGGATGATCGCCAGTGATCATCAGGGGGCGGATGCCGGCGTCACGGCACCGGCTCACGGCCAGGGCCACCTCGGGCCGGGCGGGATCCAACTGGGCCATGAGCCCGATGAGCACCTGGTCCTGGAGCTCCAGTTCGGGGCTGGGGTGGTGGGGGGCGCAGGCGAAGGCCAGAACGCGCAGGCCTTTGGCGGCGAGGTCTTTGGCCTGGTCCAACCACCAGCGCCGTTCATTGGCCTCCATGGGCACCACCCCGGAGCCATCGATCCAGCGGCTGCAGGTGGAGATGATCACCTCCGGAGCCCCCTTGCTGATCATCAGGGTGTGAGAGCCATCAGCGACCGATCCAAGGGGAGCCTGCAGCTGGCCATCCTTATCGTGCACCCAGACCGCCATGAGCTGGCGCTCAGAGCTGAAGGGAATCTCCGCCTCCCGTGGGTAATGGCTGCGCAGGGCGAAGCCGTCAATGCCAGCCTTGGCGGCCACCACCAGGAGAGCGCCTTCGGTGGGATCGCCCAGGATCTCGAAACGTCCGTCTTCCTCCTTGTTGAGTTCAGCATCACTGCAGAGCACCCCAGCGTTCAGCAGAAGATCGCGAGATCCCTCAGGCATGCCGAAGTGGCTGCCGGCCGGTGGAGTGAGGGGATGGGCCGTGAAGGTGCCGGTGGGCTCGTAACCCTGGCCAGAAACGGTCACCGCTTCCGTGCCCACCCTCAGCTCCTGCACCACCTGGCGGTTCTGGGTGAGGGTGCCGGTCTTGTCGGAGCAGATCACGGTCACCGAGCCCAGGGCTTCCACCGCCGGCAGGCGGCGAATCAGGGCAGCGCGCTGCACCATGCGTTGGGTGCCGATCGCCAGGGTGACGGTGATCACGGCGGGGAGCCCCTCCGGCACGATGGCCACGGCCATGGATAGGGCCACTTCGAGCAGGTTGAGCAGGGGCTGGCCAAGGAGCCAGCCGCCCAGCACCACGAGGGCCACCAGGGCCAGAGCGGAGCCCACCAACACGTTGGCCAGGCCATCGAGCCGCTCCTGCAGGGG
>JBIIHR010000311.1:0-2695 GCA_044235655.1 Cyanobium sp.
GGCCAACCTGAGCCAGGCCCGCCTCGATGGGGCGGTCCTGCGTGGGGCGGATCTGCGCTTCACGAGCCTGCAGGGCGCCTCCTTGCGGGGTGCGGATCTTCGGGGCGCCCAGCTGCTTGGCACCGATCTGCGCCAGAGCGACCTCAGCGGCGCCCAGCTCGATGCCGGCGCCCTGGAGCGCAGCCATTGGCAGGGCGCCCAGGGGGTCGACTCCGGTGTGCTGAGTTATGCGGCTTTGCACAATGCGGGCGTGGCGGCGGCCCTGGGGGGGCGCCAACCGGAGGCCGAGCGGTTGTTCGGTGAGGCGTTGCGCCAAAGCCCGGAGGCGGCGATCACCTGGCTGGCCCGGGGGGTGAGCCGTGCCGAACAGGGCAAGCAGGAGGAGGCCCAGCAGGATCTCAACTATGCCGCCGCCCTCTATGCCCAGCAGGGCGACGGGGAGGAAGCCAAGCGGATCTCGGAGGCGTCTCGCCAGCTGGCCACGGCTCCGGGGAAAAAGCCGGCGGGCAATGGCATGGGCGGGGCCCTGCTCACGGGTGCGGTGGGTCTGGCCCAGTTTCTGGCCCCCCTGGCCATGAAGGCCCTCGTGCCGATGGGGCTCTGAGACTGCCCCATTTGGGGCATTTCTCGACCTCGAGAGCTATCTCAGCGGTCCGGCAGGGGCACGATGAGGGTTGTTGATCCCATTGTCGCCATGGCGCGCTTCCAGGAGCTGCTGCGAACAGCCAACAACCTGCGCTTACTGGCGGAGCTCGCTCGCAGTGGGGGCGAGATGTCCAAAATTGCCGATCTGGTCGACAACTATCTCGGCAGCCCGCTGATGCAGGCCTGCGTGGAGCGGTTTCGGGCCGTGCCTGGGGGTGCCCAGATGCTGGAGGAGCGCTACCCCCCTCTGCAGCCCGATCTTGAGGCGCTGAGCCAGCTGCCGGTGGGCACCCTGGGCCAGCGCTATGCCCAGCTGATCCGCACCCTTGACCACGACCCCGATTTTTTCCGCCCCCGCGATATCGATACGGAGGAGCGGTGGCTGACCCAGCGGATCGCTTCGACCCACGATATTCACCACGTGGTGTGTGGGTTCGGCACGGAGGTGCCGGGTGAGATGGGCGTGTTGTGGCTCACCGCCCTGCAGATCGGCTTCCCCCCCTATGTGCTGCTCGGCAATGTGGGCCAGCTGGCCACCTTTCGCCTGCACAACGAACGCTTCCCGCTCCTGAGCCAGGCCGTGGCCCAGGGGGCGGCTCTTGCCCGCATGGCCTCCTGCCTGGCGGCGGTGCGCTGGGAGGAGGGCTGGCAGAAACCTCTCCATCAGTGGCGCCAGGAGCTCGGCATTGTGGATCCGGCGGATGGGGAGCCCTGGGGGCTGGATCGCCAAATCGGTGCCCTCAGTGGCCAGTGATGGGCATGAGGCGCCTGGACGTTTCACTCAGAGAGCCTTTTGCGGTCTGCTTTCTGAGCAGCTTTATCGAGATCTACCCAGCTATTCTCTGCTGTTCGATGGTGAAGGCCCCAGCTTTTCATGACCTTCACCGTGCCTGAACCTGCATCTCGTGTGGCGTTCATCGACCAGGGCCTGGTTGATGCCCATCTTCTGGCTGCAGCCCTCGACCCTGGAACTCAGGTTTATGGGCTGAATTCCGGCAGCGGGGCCCTCTCCCAGATCGGCCAGGTGTTGGCCCACAAGCAAGACCTGGAAAGTGTGGCGATTTTTTCCCACGGCAGCGCTGGACGTCTGCAGCTGGGCAACCTACGCCTGGATGGCCCGGCCCTGGCTGCCCATGCAGGGGCGATTCAGGCGTGGTCGCACGCCCTGGCTCCGGGTGCAGACCTTCTCCTCTACGGCTGCTCCGTCGGGGCCACGGCTGTGGGTGAGGCATTCCTGCAGGGGCTCCATAGGCTCACCGGGGCAGATGTGGCCGCCTCGGACGATCTGACGGGCATCGCGACGCGCAACGGCAACTGGAACCTGGAGGTGCGAACGGGGGCGATCGAAACAGCGGAGTTGGTTGATCTCCAGGCCCTCAACAGCTACGACCATCTGCTGGGATCGAAGGACCGTTCCGGTGTTCTGGGACAACGGCTGCTGCAGGCTGTGCGGGGCGCTGGGTTCGACCAGGTCAATGATTTTGGGCCTGTCGAAGACTTCTTTCCCCTCAACCGCGCCCCCCGTATTGCTTACACGCCCAATGTGGATGTGGCCGTGATTGAGCTGGATCGGGAAGGCAGGCTCAAAGGGGCTGCCGATGTGCTGCTCTCGCGCGACTACCCCAGGGGCCTGCAGGTACCCCTCAACCGCAACTACGGAACGGATGCGGTGCGCTGGGTGAAGTGGGACATCGACCGTTGGAACGGTGGCACCTTCGATGCGCAACAGGGTGCCCTGCGGCAACTCACCACCAAGGGTTGGACCACGAATCCAACCCTTACACCCAAGGACGACATTGTGGTGCCCCCCCGTAGGGCACCGTTCACGTTCATGTCTCCCTATCCCGCATCGTTGTTCAAGGTTCTCGTTGCCTACCACGTGATGACGATGGTGGATAGGAAGAGCCTGTCGTTGGATGAGCCCTACACCTATCGGGTGGGAACGACGAGCGAAACCCGATGGATTCGCGACTGGATGGACCCAAGCATCACCTATTCCGACAACACCTCCACCCAGGCGTTATTGCAACTGCTGCACCAACGCAAACAG
>JBIIHR010000312.1:0-2691 GCA_044235655.1 Cyanobium sp.
GAAGAGATCGTCACCGCGCCGGGGAAACTGGAGCCCCTGGGTGTGGTGAAGGAAATCCGCGTGCCCGTGGGTGGGGTGGTGGATGACATCCTGGTGAAGGAAGGGGAGCAGGTGAAGAAGGGCCAGATGTTGCTCAAGCTCGACACCGAGGCCACCAAAGACCGCCAGCAGAGCCTGCTCAGCAGCATTGCCTACAAGGACCAGCAGCTGGGCCTGAAGGTGGAGGAACTGCGCCGCTACCTGGATGTGAACGACACGGAGCAGCGCATGCTGATTCAGAGTCTGGCGCTGGAGCAAGAGGTGCTCGACCGGCTGGAGGTGCTCAACCAGGAGGGGGCTACAGCCGAGCTCCAATACCTCACCCAGCGCAACAAGGTGCAGGAGGTGGCCAGCAAGCTGGAGAGCACCCGGGTGGAACGGCTGCGCCAGCTGGCGATCCTGGGACAGGGCATCCGCCAGCTGCAAACGGAGATGGCGGATCTGCGCAGCAAGCTGATCGAGCTCAACGTGAACATCCGCTACCAGGCCCTCACCTCACCGGTGGATGGGGTGGTGTTTGAGCTCAAGCCGAAGGCCAAGGGCTTTGTGGCCCAATCCAGCGAACCGGTGCTGAAGGTGGTGCCGAACGACAAGCTGGAAGCCCGGGTGGAGGTGCCCAGCACAGACATCGGTTTTGTGAGTGTGAACCGCCCGGCGGACGTCAGCATTGATTCCTTCCCCTCCACCGACTTCGGTGTGATCAAGGGCCGGGTGCGCAAGATCGCCTCCGACTCCCTGCCCCCCGACCAGATGAAGAACTTCTACCGGGTGCCCGTGGACATCGCCCTCGACTCCCAAACCCTGAAGCTCAAAGACGGCACCACCTTGCCGTTGCAGGTGGGCATGTCGATCACGGCTAACGTGAAGTTGCGGAAGGTGACCTACCTGCAGCTGCTGCTGAGTGATTTCAAGAACAAAGCCGATGCCCTCCGACGGATCTGAGCCCCGCTCTCTCCCCTCCGTTCCGCCGACTGTGGCCCGCTGGGTGAAGACAGAGTGCGGGCGGGCCAAATACCTGGAGCTGGCCAGCCGGCCTGGCCCCTGGGCCCGGCTGCGGCTCTGGTGGTTTGTGGGGATTGCGGCGTTGCGGGACCTATCCCTACCGCCGCGCGACAGCGGGGGCTGAGAGGGCAGATCAGCGGTCCCCTTCCCCCTGCAGGGCAGAGCGCGCCACCCGGTTCACCAGCCACACCACCGCCAGGGTGGCCCCCAGCCCAAGCAGGCGCACGGCCCAGGTGAGGGGATCGGCCTGGCCGCTGAGCACCTCCTGAAAACGAGCCACATCGCCCGCCAGAGCGCCGAGGCCGCAGAACAGGATGGTGCCCGGCACGATGCCGACCAACCCGATGGTGTAATCCCGCAGGCTCACCTCGCTGAGGCCATAGGCGAGGTTGAGCAGGCTGAAGGGAAAGGCGGGCGACAGGCGGGTGAGCAGCACCAGCCGCAGGCCCTCCCGGCTCACGGCCTGCTCCACGGCGCGGAGCTTGGGGGCGGCCTCCAGACGGCGCAGGGCCCAGCCCCGCAGCCAGGTGCGCCCGAGCAGAAACACCACCAGGGCCCCAACAGACGCCCCCACAAACACCACCAGGCTGCCCAGCCAGGTGCCGTAGAGGGCCCCCGCCAGCATCGACGCCCACACCCCCGGCAGCAACAAGGTGACCCAGAGGGCATAGAGGGGGATGAAGAGCAGAACCCCCAGGGGACTGCGCAGCAGGGGCAGGGCAGCATCCAACCAGGAGGAGGGATCCAACCGGGCAAGGGCGAGAGGATCTGCAAACGTTAGGGACGGCCAACAGGCGGGCCGTGCATCAGGCCTGGCGAGGTCCGGGGACTTCCCTCTAGCCTCCGAGGGCTTAACACGTGGCGTTGCCTTGCCGATCCTTTACAACGCCAGCCTGACCACCCTGCCCAGCCAACAGGGTTGGCTGGCCTTCGGCACGGGCCTGATGGGCACCCAGACCCGGGTCGACACCGGAACCCTGCTCAACTCCACGGCGCGGATGGCCGACTTCGCCGGCTACGGCAACCACCTGCCCACCGCCGCCACCCTCGTCAACAGCACCTTTCCCCGCCTGAACCGAAGCGTGGGATTCAGCCTGGATTTCCGCCTGCGGGTGATCAGCGAAACCCATCTGGCCACCACCCCCAACCGGGCGGGCTTCTCCGTCACCCTCCTCGATCAGGGTCCCACCCCCCAGGGGATCGAGCTGGGCTTCTGGACCAACAGCATCTTCAGCCAGGGCGGAGGCCCCACGCCCTTCCAGACCGTGGCGCAGAGGCTCAATGGGGTGAACACCACCCTGGCCACCAACTACAGCCTGCGGATCCTGGATCAGACCTACTACCTGCTGGCCAACAACCGGCTGATCCTCTCCGGCGCCGTCCAGGGTTACGGCCTGGCGCCGCTGGATCCCCGCCTCCCCTACAACCCCTACACCACCCCCAATTTCCTCTTCCTCGGCGACAACACCAGCAGCGCGAGCGCCAACGTGGAACTGGGTACCACCTCCCTCGAGGTGGCGCGCATTGGCACCAGCGGCGCGGACACCTTCGCCGGCACGGCTGCAGCCGACTTTTACAACGGTCTGGCCGGGGCCGATGGGGTGAGCGGCGCGGCCGGGGCCGACTGGCTGGCCGGCGGGGCTGGAACTG
>JBIIHR010000313.1:0-2683 GCA_044235655.1 Cyanobium sp.
AGCCCACCTCTGGAGCACTCCGGTCGCCGCCGGGGAGGTTTCGCCTCCTGCCCGGGCTGCCGAGCCCGCGGTCCAGCATGGAGTGCGGGCGGCGGCAACCCCCTCCTCCCGTTTCAGCAATCCCCTGAAGGTGCCTTACAACGATCAGCTGCGAATGGCTGACGGCCAGGGCTGGCGGGAATGCTTCTCTGCCAGTTCGGCCATGCTGGCCATGTACTGGGGCAAGGAGCCCAACGAGAACGTCTACGACCGACTCCGGGCCCGCTACGGCGACAGCACGGAGGCCGACGCCCAGCTCAGTGCTCTTCGCTCCCTCGGTCTGGAGGCCAACTACCAGACCGATGGAACCGTGGCCATGCTCAAGCAGGAAATCGATGCGGGCCGCCCCGTTGCTGTGGGTTGGCTCTGCGATGGCCCCGTCTCCGCCCCCAGCGGGGGAGGCCACTGGATCGTGGTGATCGGCTACGACAACACGGGCTTCTTCGTGAACGATCCCTATGGCAACTGTGATCTGGTGAATGGGGGCTACCTCAGCCACCACGATGGGGCCGGGCTCCACTACTCCTTTGAGAACTGGGTGCCCCGCTGGCGGGTCGACGGCACGGGCGGTTGGATGCTCACCTGTCGGGCCTGAGCCCATGCGGGTGAAGATCTGCGGGGTGCGCTGTTTCGCCGATCTGCAGGTGGTGCTCTCAGCCGGCGCTGATGGGGTGGGGTTCATCCTCGGCGCGCGCCATCGCACCGAGGATGAGGTGTCCCCCCAGCGGGCCGCTGAGCTCGTCGCGGCCCTGCCACCCTTCGTGAGCAGCGTGATGGTGACCCATCTGCAGGAGGCAGCCCCCATCGTTGCCTTGGCCCTGCGGGTGAGGCCCACCACCCTCCAGCTGCACGACGCCATTCCCGCCGGCGAGATCCAAGACCTCCGAACGGCCCTGCCCGGCACCAAGCTGATCCAGGCCATCCATGTGGTGAACGAGAACGCGATCGCCGAGGCGGCGGCCCTGGAGCCCCTGGTGGATGCCCTGCTCCTGGATTCCCGCACGGCCGATCGCATCGGCGGCACGGGCCAGACCCACGACTGGAGCATCAGCCGCCGCATCGTGGAGGCCTGCGGCAAGCCCGTGATCCTGGCCGGGGGGCTGACGCCGGCCAACCTGGCCTCAGCCCTGGCCGCCGTTCGCCCCGCAGGAGTGGATGTCAATTCAGGCGTGGAGAACGCTGCTGGGGAAAAGGATCCGGACCGGGTACGGGCCTTCCTGCGCCTTTGTCGCGTCCACCAACTCTCAGCTTTGGGCTGAAAGCCAGTCCTGCCAGCGTCGGCGCTCCCATTTGCCCATCGGGTTCCGCTCCAGCTCCGGGCAGTGCCGCCATGCCCTGGGGCGCTGGGCTGGAGGCAATTCCGCCGCCAGCCCCTGGAGCGCGGCGATCCATCCCTCCCCAGCGGTGCCCTCCCCCCGCACCAGGGCCACCAGCCGTTGCCCCCACTCCGGATCGGGCTGGGCCAGCAGCAGCAGGGCTTCCAGGGGCAGGGCCTGCTGGCTCGCCAGGGTCTGCAGGGCCCGTTCCACCTCCTCGGGAAACACGGTTTCGCCGCCGCAGTGCACCGCCCCGTCCAGCCGACCCAGCAGGGTGAGCCCCCCTGGATCGAACCGTCCTCCATCCCCCGTGCGCCACCAGCCCCCGCCATCACGCTCCAGGGGCTGGAGCCTGCCGCCCTCCAGATGGCCTGGACTGAGGCTGGTGGTCCGCACCTCCACGGCGCCGGAGTGTGGGGCGATCCGCAGCTCTGCGTGGGGCAGGGGGAGGCCGCAACCTCCCTGGCCCTCCAGAAAGGCCTCTGGAGCCAGGGCTGCCACCATGGAGCCCGTTTCCGTGCTGCCGTAGCAGGGGGCCAGCCGCAGCCCCAGCTCCCGGCTGCGCACTGCTTCCGCCTCGGCCAGGGGGGCTCCTCCCACCCAGATCACCGCAAACTCCCGCAGCCAGCGCACGCCAGCTGGCTGGGCCAGGAGTCTGTGCAGTTGGGTCGGCACCAGCGACAGCACAGCAGCCCCGCCGGAAGTGTGGGCAGGAAGGGGCAGCTCCTCCAGCTGGTGCAGTTGCCCGGGGGGCAGCCACCGGTGCTCTGCCCCCCAGCACTGGGATCGCACCCAGGGCATCAGCCCGCTCACGTGATGCCAGGGCAGGGGATTCACCACCAAGGTCCGGTTGGGGTCGATCCCCAGCCCTCGCAACCAGGCAGCCGTGGCAATGGCGGAGGCCTCCAGGTGGCTCAGGGGCTGAAGACACCAGCGCCGACGTCCCATGCTCCCCCCGCTGCCCACCACCACCGCCGGGGCCAGGCCCAACCACTCCTGTTTCCCATGGCCCACGGCCTCCCGCAGGCCGGAAAGCTCTTGCACTGGAGCCAGCCCCAGCAACCCACCCCGATCACCCAGCCGCCGCAAGGCCTCCAGAGGGGGGGGGGCGCCCGGAGCCGCAGCGAGAAGCTCCAGGGGGATGGAGGACTCCGTCATAGCCTCGGTCTGCATGCCCCATCCTGTAGGTCGGGATGACGGCCGGCTGGCCATAGGGAGAAAAACTGGATGTCCACGTTTTGGTCACGTACGCCAGTTTTATTCACATGTGGGAACTTCCGTTGATTTCACGGTCCAGTACGGCTCCATCCCCGCAAATCACAGCGTTA
>JBIIHR010000314.1:0-2682 GCA_044235655.1 Cyanobium sp.
GCCCCCGTCGCCCCAGGCGCCAGGGAAAGGGAGCCAGCTTGGTGGCTACCTTGAGCTTGCTTCGCGTGTGGGTCGGCAGATCTTTACACCAGGTTCCCAGGAGGGCCTCGCTTCGCCCGTTCCAGCGTCCGGTGCCATAGGAATCCGCCGTATCAAAGAACGAGAGACCCAGGGCAACGGCGCGTTGGAAGGCAGCCTCGATCTGCTTGTCTTGTTCGGGGTCGTACCCCCAGAGAAATTGATTGCCCCAGGCCCAGGTGCCCACACCGATGGAGGGAGGATCCATGGAAGGGGACATCGACGCCCGGCGGCTGGAATGGCCATGATGCACGTTCGCTCACGTCCCATCCTTGGCATCGGTTTCTCCTTTGGGGGCCACCCCAGCCGCACAGCCAAACCCTTGCTTCCCCAAGACCTCTGGGGGAAGCCCGGCAGAGCTCTCACCGCCACCGCCTGAGCAGGATCCGGTGCTGTGTTCCCATTGCGGGCGAACCGCCAGCAATGGGATCAGCTGCCAGGGAATCTGCGTGGCCGATTCGGGCTATTGAGGGCCGCAGGCAGAAGGCGATGAAACCCATTGTTGCGGGATATGCACTTTCGTGGCCTTTCCGCGGCAAAGCCAACGGAGCTTTAGATTTGCTTTAGGGTCTGCGCAGATCAAGGCGAGGCGCCGTGACCCATCCCAGCTCCCTGCTGATCGCCATGGCCCTCTTCGGGCTGGTGGTGGTGGAAATCGCCACCCGTCTTCATGCCAGTGTTTAAGCATGGCCCAGAAAGCGCAATGACTTTTCCGATGGCGGATTTCCCCAATCACCGTGGCCGGCGCCGTCCTACAACAGACATGTGCTGCTTCCAGGCCTGGTGAAGGTCATCCACCACAACAACGAGCACCTGCTTTGCCTCTCTTCTGAGGAGGCCGCCATGTTGCTGGATCTCTGCCACGCCGGTGTGATCTCCGACCACCTCTCGCCAGCGAGAAGCCGGCGAAAACGCCTGGAAAGCCTGGTGGGCGATCTCCAGGGAGCTCTCCACACAGCAGCGCAGGCGTTCTGGCTTCGTCAACACACCCGCAAACTGGGGGGGCGTTGGCCCAACGAGTAGGGGCGATGGCCCCTTAGCCATGGTGTCTATCAAACGCCTCATACAGACTGGTTTCCTGCCTGTCCTCATCGTTGAGCCTTCTTTCCTAGAACCCTTAATGATGTCCGCGCAGGTTCGTGGACAGTGGCTCAAGAGACGCGCAGCAGCCGCTCTGCCACCAGGCGGGCCAGGGCCGCGCTGCCAGCGGTTGGCCCCATCCGCTGGCGTCCCTTCTGGCCGAGGGCAACCCTGGCCCGGCTGTCCTGAAGGAGCGCCAGCAACCAGGCCCCAAGCTGCTCCGGTGTTCGGCAGGGCTGTACGGCCCCACCCAGCAATCGGCTCTGACGGCGGGCAAAGCCCACGGTGAATTGGGGGCCATCCCCCGGGAGGGAAAGGGCCGGCACGCCCAGACCTACCAGCTGCTCGGTGGCCGTGCCAGCCGTGGCCAGGCCCACCTCCGCCCAAGGCGCCCAAGCCGCAAAACATCCCGGGCCTAGCCAGAGGTGTAGCTCTCCCCGGCTCCAGGCGCCCTCGGCCCCACTGTGGGGGGGTGGGGGCATGGGCTGGAATCCCTGCTCGAGGAGAAGGGAGGCCAGGGCAGGCGAATCATTCAGGTCGCGGCCGATGGGCACGAGCACCGTGAGCCCTCCCAGGCGTGCGCACGCAGCGGAATCCGGAAGGGAGGCCAGAAGCCGTTGGAGATTGCCCAGAGCCTCGGGAAGACGACTCCCAGGGAGGAGCATCACCCTGCGGCCGGTCTGCAGCAAGGTGGGGAGAGGCTTCGCAGCGAAGCCGTCCATCATTGGGTTGCCGGGGGCCTCTGCCCTGATGTGGTGGGCCCTCAACCCCCTGGCCGTGAGTCCATCCCGCACTGCCACACATCGGCAGCGTCGATGGGCCATCAAGGCCCATTCCCAGGGATCCCATTCGCTTCCCTTGAGCCGGTGATAGGCATCGGCCACAGGGGTTATGCCCCAGCCTGGGGGGGGAGGGCTTCGCCAGGTGTAGTCGCTTTTGGGGGTGCCAATGAAGCCATAGGGGCCTCCCCCCAGCCAGGCCATGGCCAGGGGAAGGAGATCACCGACAGCCAGGATCGGCTGGCCTGTGCCCCCCCAGCGCCGCACCACCTGAATCTGTTGCCAGGTGATGCGGGCCAACCCGGCGGCCAGATCCTGCCCAAGCCCTTTCAGGCTTTGGTTGCTGAAGCCCCCACTGGGGAGGCGTCGGGAGGGCCCCAGCTGTTGAAGCTGAAGACCAGCTGGAGCGCTGGAGAAGGCGGCCCCTTCCCCCACCAGGGCGAGCACGGCGATAGACAACTCCGGTTGGAGGGGAGCCAAGGCCTCGATCACCCGAAGAGCAATCAGATCCTCCCCGTGGCCGTTGCTGAGCACCAGCAGACGGGGGAGCATGCCATGGCTGATACGATCCATGCCGGGAGTTTGCTCCCCCGCGGCGGCATGGCCAAGTGGTAAGGCAGAGGATTGCAAATCCTTTATCCCCAGTTCGAATCTGGGTGCCGCCTCTGAAGGTAAGGAGGGTCTCCCAGGGGCGCCCTCAAAGGTTCCAAGCTCCCTCCCTGCACGACACCTCGTCGCGAGATGA
>JBIIHR010000024.1:0-8985 GCA_044235655.1 Cyanobium sp.
GCCCGTTCCCGTGGGGGTCCCCAAGGCCCATCCCGGGGCGATCGTGGGGCTGCGTCTGATCTGCCATCCGCAACAACGCCCCCCCCTGTGTGTGATTCTCTGTTCCGAGAGCGGCGGCTGCATGCGATTGGAAGCCGGGGGCATGGCGGCCATGGAGTTGGCGGAAGAGGTGGTGCCCTCCCCTGAGGAGAGTGAAGAAAAGGAGATGGCCCGGCTGCTGGGGGGAGGACACGACTCCACCAACCCCCTGCTGGCGGCAGCAGCCCCCCTGGCAGCGGAGTTGCTGCCGGCGGCCCTGGGCGCCAAGGGATTCGCCAAGTTTTGAGCTGTCTGATTGCGGCTCCCTGCAGCGGCAGCGGCAAAACCCTGCTGAGCCTGGCCCTGGCGTCCTGGGTCCGCCATCGGGGAAGCACCCTGCAGCCCTTCAAGGTGGGGCCCGACTACCTCGACCCCCAGTTGCTGGGCCAGGTGGCGGGCAGGCCATGCCGCAATCTTGATCCCCTGCTCTGTGGCAACCCATGGGTGCGGCAGTCCTTCCAGTGGCATGGAAGCCGGGCGGACGCCGTGCTCGTGGAGGGGGTGATGGGTCTGTTTGATGGGCGAGGTCCCACCGGGGAGGGGAGTTCGGCCGAGGTGGCCCACCTGCTGGATCTGCCGGTGGTGCTGGTGGTGGAGGCCTCCCGCCAGAGTGCTTCTCTGGCCGCCCTGGTGAGCGGGTTTCGCGACCATGGCCCGCCGCGGGTGAATCTGGCGGGGGTCGTGCTGAATCGGGTGGGGAGCGAGCGGCATCGGGCCCTGCTGGCAGACGTACTGGCCTCCATCAACGTTCCCCTGCTCGGGGTGCTGCCCCCCCATCCCGCGCTGGAGCTCCCCTCCCGCCATCTGGGCCTGTTCCCCCCCCACGAATTGCCCGACCTGCGGGCCCGGATGGAGGCGTGGGTGCACCTGGCGGAAACCCATCTCGACCTGGATCGGCTCTGGCCCCTCCTCACCTCCAAGCCCGCCTCCGGTTTGGGGCAGGTGGACCCCATAGGAGCCGCACTGGAAGGGGCTTGGCCTGAGCGACCCTCCTGGAAAGGCTGCCCTCCGGTGATGGTTGCCCGGGATGCGGCCTTCCACTTCACTTACCCCGAAACCTTTGAGCTGCTGGCAGCACTGGGGTTGGAGGTGGAGCCCTGGAGCCCCCTGGCGGATGAACCCTTGCCAGAGGCCTGTGGAGCCGTGGTGCTGCCTGGCGGCTATCCGGAGCTCCATGCCTCCACCTTGGGGGCGGCCAGCCGCAGCCGAGCCTCCTTGGTGGAAGCCGCTGAGAAAGGGGTGCCCATCGTTGCGGAATGTGGAGGGCTGCTCCTGCTGGGCAACGCTTTGGTGGATCCCCAGGGCACCCCCTGGCCCATGGCTGGGCTGCTTCCCTTTGAGGCTCGGCCAGGCGCCCTCAGCCTGGGCTACCGGCAGGCCCAGGCCCAAAAAGATGGGCTGCTGGTTCGCCAGGGGGAGACCTATGGGGGCCATGAGTTTCACCGTTGGCAACTACACCCCCCAAGTGGAGCTCCGATGTGGCAACTTGAAGGGTGGGGTATTGAAAGGAGCTTGGAGGGATGGACCAAAACGACCCTGCACGCCAGTTGGCTCCATCTCCATTGGGCTGGTTTCCCGATGATCCCCTTGCGCTTGGGCGCCGCCATCGCGGCCGGCGCGAAGCGGCCGCAGCCCGGCGCTTTCTCCAGCCCCAGGAGCCCTCTCCCCCATCCCTCCCGGAACGCTGGCGTCTGACCGTTCGCGGCAACAAGGTGCAGGGCGTGGGGTATCGGGAGGCCTGCTGCCGCTCAGCCCAGGATCTGGGGCTCAGCGGCTGGGTGCGCAATCTCCCCGATGGAACAGTGGAGGTGGAAGCGGAAGGGAAGCCCTTCAACCTCACGGCATTGTTGATGTGGTGTGAGCACGGCCCGCTTCCCGCCCGTGTCACCAGCGTCAACGCCAGGCGGATTGCTCCGATCGGGGGGGATTGGTTTGAAATTCGCCGCTGAACTGGGGGTTGGATGGTGAACTCCCCCTGGCTGGAATTGCTGGGGTATTCCCTGGCCATCGGCTTCAGCCCCCTCCATCTGGCCCTGTTGATGCTGCTGCTTCTGGGCCCCCATCCCTTGCGCAGGGGGGGCTTTCTCGTCCTCTCCTGGGTGCTGATGTCAGCGCTTGTGATCGGCCTACTGCTGGGGGTTGGGCACGGTTTGGTGCTCACCATGGAGAAAGGCACCAGCCATCGCACGGGCCTGGATCTCCTTGCCGCAGGAGCGTTTCTGGCCCTTGGCGTGCAAACCCTTCGCTCCGGCTCGGCGGGAGCCGATGGCGCACCGGAATGGAGTCAACAGCTGGATCGGCTGCTCAAGATGCCCCTCCCATTGCTGCTGCTGATCAGTGCAGCTCTTCAGGTGGCGGGTCCGGAAGATCTCTTCGTTTACGCCAAGGCGGCTGGAGCCCTGTTCCATCCGAGTTGGGATGGGCTGCAGGACACGGTTTGGAGCCTTGCCTACGGAGCCCTGACCAGCTTGTTTTTGTTGGTGCCCTTGGTGGCCTGCTTTGTGGTGGGCCAGGAGCGCATGGAGCCCGCTCTTGCCAAAATGAAAAGTGTGGTCGACCGCTTTGGCCAACCCCTCCTGGGAGCCATTTGCCTGATGCTGGCCCTGGTGGTGGGCTGGCAGGGTCTGGAGGGCCTGCAGATCAGTCAGGTGTCAACGACCACTCTCCTCGGCTGAGGAGGGGTTGGTGTCCTGCGACTCCAGTTCAGCGCTAAGAATTTTTTCGAGATAATCCGGATCGTGAATCTGGAAATGTTGCCGTCCAGATCGGAACGCTTGGAGCGGGTTCCTTTTGGGCAGAAGCTGGGCAGGCTTCTCTACTTGATGACGGCGGAACAAATTGCTCAAGGCCGATAAAGATTTCATGAAGATGTTCGGTTTGGTTGTCATGATGCCTTGGCCCTGCTCAGAAATTCGCTTGGAGCCCTCTCCTCTGCAGGCTTCCGGATTTTTGTAGCCAGAGGATATCCAAGATTGCCGCCTTTCGATAGGGAGAGTCACCAAAAAAGATCTACCGGCTCGTGGTCTCCAGAGAGCTCTCGTCCCCGTCTTCTGCCTCCGTGAGCCATCTCCGCCACCGCTCCTGCTCGGCCAACGGGGCCTGCCTCGCCTCCATCGCCACCCCCTGACTGGCACGGCTAACGGCCACGTAGACCAGCTGACGGCGCAGTTGCTCATCCTTCGGCCAGAACACGTCATCGGCCACAAACACCTCCCCGAAGGTGCTGCCCTGACTGCGATGGACGGTGAGCACGGCTGCAGGACCAAGAGAAGCAAACGCATCGCGCAGAAGGAAAAACTGACGCCAGTGCCTGCGGGCCTCCTGTTTCTCCGCAGCTCGGGCCATGGTTCGCAGCCGCTGCAGAGCCAGATCCAGCACCGCACGGGAGGGACTACCGATGGGGGGCTGCAGGCGAAGGGTGAGTTGCCCATCCCCCGCATCCACGCGCACCATCAGGGTTTCGATCATGCTGTCTCCCGCCAGATCGGAGCTGCTGAGGCCCCACTCCGCGAGGAGGAACTGGCCTGGCATCACCTCCCGCACCACCACCTCCCTGTTGGAGCTCAGGCACATTTCCGGATCCTCTGGAGCCACGGCGTCCTCCATGCAGGCTGGGGCCATCACCGCGGCGCGGGTGATCAGCACCTCTCCCGGGAGAACGGGCGTGGTATCGGCCATCTCCCCATGAAGGGCCCGCCTGGCGAGGGGCACGAGCTGCTCCAGACGCCGGTTGGTGTAGCAGAGGATCCGGGCCAGATCTGGGTGATCTGTTTCCTTGCTGCGACGCAGGGCCATCTGGGCCGCCAGAAGCCATTCCTGAGGATCCAGGAGAGCCACCAGACCCTGGGGCGTGCGGTGGGGCGGTAGCAAAGGGGGACGGGTGCAGGGCAAGGCACCCAGGCGCAGGCCCGTGGCCAGGCGAAGCACGGGCCCCTGATGACGCACCACATGGGTCAGGGAGGCCTGGCACACCCGGGCCAGGGAAAACACGGGGCTTTCCCTCTCTCCCACCGGCGGAAGCTGGGCCGGATCCCCGATGAACACCAACCGGCAGCGGAAGGGCTGGGCGCAGCGCAGGGTGATCTCCAGCAGTTGGCCATCCACCATCGAGGCTTCATCCACCAGCACCAGGTGGAGATGTTCGAGAGCCGTGGCAGTTTGGGAGGTTTCCTCGCAGCGCTCCCGATCCCCCTCCCGCCGCAACTTCAAGCGCAGCAGGCGGTGAATCGTTGAGGGAAACCAGGTGGGTTGCAGGCCAATCAGCTCAAGGTGGTGGCGCAGCACGCCCACGGCCTTGTGGGTGGGAGCCACAACGGTCCAGCAGAGGCCTGAGGCCTCGGCCTGGGCCAGCAGGCGCATCGAGAGAAAGGTCTTGCCCGTGCCCGCATAGCCCCTGAGCAGAAAGGGCGTGCCGTCCGCTGGCCCAGCCAACCAGGTTTCAAACGCCTGGGCAGCCGCCTGCTGATCCCCGGTGAGGCCAGCTTCGGAGAGGCCAGGAAGAATGGGGGGCTTCACCCGATCTGATGAAGGAGGCTGCGGGCCACGTGCAGGGGGGATCCTGCCCAGACCAGGCCGGGCAGGGCTACGGCGGGGCCAATCAGACTCCCCACCAGCACTTCCCAGCGAGTGTGGCCCAGATTTTCCTTCAGGGGGTTGAACACCGCTTCCTGATCCCCCTCCCCCTTGGCTGGATGGGCCTCCCAGAGGCCATCCGGCAGCCCATTGACCCGAGCTGCCGTTAACCCTGCTGCCCGGCGCACCCCACTGGCGTCGTAGAGGATGATGAAGGTGAGGGCTGCCGCCAGGGCGAAGAGAGGGTCCCCGAAGCCATGGAGCCAGCCGATGCCCGCACTGGTACCGGTCATCAGGGCGGAATGGCTGGAGGGCATGCCGCCAGTTTCCACCAACACCGAGGGGCGCCAGCGGCGATGGACGACCGCTTCGATCAACAGCTTGGACAGCTGGGCCACACCGCAGGCAGCTAGACCCCAAGCCAGAACGGCATTGTCAAAGATGTCAATCAGCGGATGGTTCATCGATCGCGGCTGGTGATGTAATCGGCGAGTGCCAGCAGGGGCTGGGCTCTGGTTCCCCAGGGCTCAAGGACTCCCTTGGCCTCGATGACAAGCCCATCGGCCCGCTTTCGAGACTCTTCCAGTCCTAACAGCTTGGGGTAGGTGGTTTTATCGGCAGCCAGATCCTTGCCAGCCGTTTTCCCCAGCACTTCGCTACTGGCGGTGAGGTCCAGGATGTCGTCGATGATCTGGAACGCCAGGCCAATGCCTCGGGCGTAAATCCCCAGGACGTTGAGCAGGGCCGCGTCTGCCCCCCCCACCAGCGCCCCGCAGACCACGCAGGCCTTCAACAGGGCTCCCGTCTTGTGGAGATGGATGTATTCGAGGGTGGGAAGCTCCACAGCCTTTCCCTCAGAATCCAGATCCACCACCTGGCCACCCACCAGTCCCGGGGCTCCGGCCGCCCTGGAGAGTTCACCCACCACAGCCAGCAAGCGCTGGGGGTCCACCCCTGGACTGCGTAGGGCCACCATTTCAAACGCCCGGCTGAGGAGGGCATCCCCGGCCAGGATGGCCATGGCTTCCCCGAACTTTTTGTGACTGGTGGGCCGCCCGCGCCGCAGATCATCGTTGTCCATGGAGGGCAGGTCGTCGTGAATCAACGACATGGTGTGAACCATCTCCAGCGCCACCGCCGTGGGGATCGCCAGATCGGGGGGCGAACCGGCCAGCTCGCAGGCCGCCAGGCAAAGAATGGGGCGCAGCCGCTTCCCTCCAGCAAGAAGGGAGTAACGCATGGCCTCGCGCAGGTTTTCCGGCTCTTCAGGACCGAGAGACGTGTCGAGGGCGACCTCAACCCGCTCTCTGGCCGCCTTCAGATAGGCGCCGAAGTCAAAGGACGTGTGGACCGCCGCAGTCATGGCGGATGGGGAAGTCGGCAGCGGGATTCTCTCATCCATGGGGGGTTGGGCCATGGCTCAGCTCACCAGATCGTCCAGGCCGTGGGACAGACCATGGCTGCGGCTCCAGGACACCACCGTGTTGACCAACAGCATGGCCACGGTCATCGGACCGACGCCTCCGGGCACCGGGGTGATGGCCCGGGCCAGGGGCTCCACCTCCTCCCAGTTCACATCACCGCAGAGCTTGCCTTTGGCGTCAGTGCCATCCTTCGGGTCTGGTGGAACGCGGTGGATCCCCACATCCACCACAACTGTTCCTGGGCTCACATGCTCCGCCCGGATCATCCGAGGTCGGCCGGCGGCCACCACCAACACCTCTGCCTGCCGCGTGAGCGCAGCCAGGTCGCGGGTGTGGGAATGGGCCACACTCACCGTGGCATTGGCAGCCTGGAGCATGAGGGCCATCGGTTTTCCCACCAGGATGCTGCGCCCCACCACCACCGCCCGGCAGCCCTCCAGCCCAATGTCGGCCTGGCGCAGCAGCGCCATCACGCCGGCAGGGGTGCAACTGCGGGGTCCAGGTTCTCCCTTCACCAGCCTGCCCAGGTTGAGGGTGTGCAACCCATCGGCGTCCTTCTGCGGATCGATGGCGGCCAGCAGGGGCCCCTCATCCAGACCCGGCGGAAGGGGAAGTTGGAGAAGGATGCCATCGACATCCGGATCCCCATTCAACCGTTCGATGGTGGCACGCACCTCCTCGGGAGGCGTGGTAGCGCTGAGGTGGCCCCCCAGATTGCGAATCCCAATACGATCACAGGCTTTTTCCTTGTTGGCGACATAGACGCCACTGGCGGGGTCATCTCCCACCCGCAACACGGCCAGGCCTGGGGGACGGGCAACCGTCTTGAGGCCTTCAGCAATGACCAGGCTCAGCCGTTGCTCGATGTCTGAAGCCAGGCGACGTCCGTCAAGAACAGCTGCCATGGAAGGGGGCCTGGGAAAATCACGCCCCCAGCATGCAATCCCAGGGCATCACAGCAAGCAAGTCGTGGCTAAGTTGTGACCTCGCGCAGCCGTGAATGGCGCTGGTTTTGACCCCCATCCCAAGGCTCGGCCGCAGGCTCTGGAGATGGCTGTTGCGGTTGGAACGTCCCCGGCAGGCCATCTCCCCCTGGAGCCCCCTTGGGGTGACCAGTGTGCTTGTTGCCAGCCTGATTGTGGCCCTGGTGAGCAGCTGGCCCTTTTTGGTGCAACCGAGCCTGATGCCTGGCGTGCCCTCCCCTTTTTCCGTGCGCGCTCCCCGGGAGGCCCGGGTGATCGATAGTGCGGCCCTGGAGCAGCGGCGCAACCTGATCGGAGCCCGCTCCCAGGTGCAGGTGGTGGATGAGAGGGCGAGCCGACAACTGCAGGATGGGTTGGATGGGCTGCTGAAGGAGCTCCAGCTTCAGATCTCCAGTGCCCAGCCCCGGCTGGACCCGCTCAATTTGTCGGCCGCTGAACGCACCTGGTTGCTCCAGCTGACCCCCCAGGAGCTGCTGAGCTGGCAACAGGCGGTGCAGAAAGCCCAGCTGAGGATGCTGAGCCAGGGCGTGGTGGCATCCCTGGCCGACAGACCGCTGCTGCTGGCCGCACGGATGCACCTGGACGACCAACCCCTTCCAGGCCAGAGCCTGGGCAGCCGGCTGGTGGTGCGCAGCCTGCAGGGACGTACCAATCTCCGCAGCGATCACTTTCTCCATCAACGGAGGATCGAGGAGCTGCTCAACCAGGGGGGTGTTCCCACCATCACCGTACGCCGTGGCGACCTGATCGCTCGTCAGGGCGAGCCCATCACCTCTCAGTCGTTTGATGTGCTGGATTATTTCGGCCTGATCAATCGCCGCCCCCAACCTCTTGCCTGGCTTGGACATTTCGGGGAGGCGATGGCCGCCTGCGGTGTGATGGTGCTGGTGATGCGCCGTTGGCGGGCGAGTCTGGAGCCTCGCCAGGCCCTGCTGGCCCTGGGCACGCTGCTGGTGGTGCAGATCTGCAAGCTCTGGCTGGGCACCCAGGCGTCCCCCATGGCCTTGCTGGTTCCCCCCACCCTCCTGCTGGCCCAGGGACTGGGAACAGCTCCGGGCCTGGGATGGTTGTCGGTGGCCAGCCTGCTCTGGCCCGTTCCCCTGGACCCACTGGTTCAGGGGCGCCAGCTTCTGGCGGTGGCAGTAGCCACCTTTGCGGCCGTTTTTGCTGGTCGACAGCGCAACCGGGCCCAATTGCTCCAGCTCGCCTTGCTCCTTCCAGCGGCGGCCCTGCTGCTGCAGGCTCTCCTGCTGCAGGCAGCCCTCCTGATCTGGGATGGAGGTGAATCCCGCCTGCCCCGCACCCAGGATCTGTTCAATGAGGCGCTGATCGTGGGCGGCCTGCTGATGGCGGGCTTGCTTCTGGCCCCGTTGGTGGAGAGCTTCTTCGGCTTGCTCACCCGGGCCCGCCTGATGGAACTGGCGGATCTGGAAAGGCCTTTGCTGCGTCGCCTTTCCACGGAAGCACCCGGCACCTTTGAACACACCCTGATGATCCTGGGGCTTGCCCAGGAAGGGGCCCGGGCCATTCAGGCGGATGTGGATCTGATTCGCACAGGAGCTCTGTATCACGATGTCGGCAAACTGCACGGCCCGAATTGGTTCATCGAAAACCAGGATGGGGCCCACAATCCCCATGACACCCTGAATAATCCCCATGCCAGTGCGGAAATCCTCCAGGCCCATGTGGACGAGGGTTTGAAGCTGGCCCGCCGCTATCACCTGCCCAGACCCCTGGCCGATTTCATCCCGGAACATCAGGGCACCCTGAAGATGGGTTATTTCTTGCATCAAGCCCGCCAACGGCAACCCTCCGTATCGGAAAAGGATTTCCGCTATCGCGGACCCATTCCCCGTTGCCGGGAGACAGGCATCCTGATGTTGGCCGACGGTTGTGAAGCGGCCCTAAGGGCCTTGCCCCCCGACACC
>JBIIHR010000315.1:0-2673 GCA_044235655.1 Cyanobium sp.
GGGCCGAAACCACCAGGAAAGATTGTAAAAACGCGGCGCACTTCGTGCCCGCTCTACATCCCCACGCTCCCGGGTGGCTTCGGCATACTGCTGCAGAGATTCATCAAAGGGTTCGTCATTGAAATCCCCCATCGCCAGAATGGGGGTGTCGATACCGACAACCTCCCGAATTCGCTGATGGAAATAGGCCAGGGATTCCCCAGCCGTAAACCGGTATCCCCGGCTCTCGTAGTTGCCCCCTGAGCGCGAGGGCCAGTGGTTGCAAAGCAGCACGATCTCCCTCCCAGCATTGGTCTTGAAGGTGGCCTGACTGATGTCGCGCGTACCGGTGCGTCGCATCACAAAGTGGGAGAAGAGGGTGTCTGGTACCAGCGTCAGCCGTTTGCTGTCCACCACAAAGGCCGTATCAATTCCCCGACCGTCCTTGCTGCTATCCGCATGAACCGGGATGTAGCGACGAGCGGGCAGTTCTCCATTGAGGCGCTGGCAGAGCTGGTCCAGGACGTAGCGATTTTCCACCTCGCAGACCCCAAGCAAGTCTGGGCCCTTGCCATTGTGGATTTGTTTGAGAATCCGGGTGAGTTGATCGAGCTTGCGGGAAAACATTTCCGGAGTCCACCCCTTGAGTTCGTTGGCCATCCGCTCGGCCAGCCAGGGAATCCGCTCAGGAAAGTGCTCGGGTGCAAACAGGTTTTCCAGGTTCCAGAACGCAACGCAATAGGGGGCGATCATGGTTGGGATGGATAGAGAGGGGGAGAGGAAGCCTGGGGTTGGACCCTGGGGTCGAGGGGGGCCTGGCGGCATGCGCGACGCCCCACCGCCGAGGCGTACCCCCGTTCCACGGGACCCAGCAAGGGGCTGATCGACCCATCGCGGCAATCCACCACCAGGCGTTCTCGATGTCCCCAGGGATCCTGCACGCGCATGCGCATCTGCCAGGGATAAGCATCGGATCGCTCAAAGCCCTCTCCGCAGACGGGCCCGACGCATAGGCCCGGCGCGGCTCCTGCAGGAGGAGCTCCCCCAAGAACGATGATCAGCAGGAGGAAGGCTCCCCACAGGAGCAGGGTGCCGATTCGGTGCTGTCCGGCCTCGGCAGGTCTCATTGGGCCAGCTCCATGGTCGGCTCCCAGGGCTCTTCGTTGTCCTGTTGGGGGTGAAAGTAATCCCAGATCTGTCGCGCCAGAGCCGGCCCGATCCCTGGGGCAGTGGCGATTTGCTCCGGGCTTGCCAGTTGGATGGCGTCCACGGAGTGGAAATGGGCCAGCAGATCCTTGACACGCCTTGGCCCCACTCCCGGGATATCCCCGAGCCGGGAGCGTCGTTGCCGTTCTCCCCGTTGCTGGCGGTGATAGGTCACGGCAAAACGATGGGCTTCATCCCGCAGACGGCGGAGGAGCATCACCCCCAGCTGGTCGGCTTCGCTCTCCAGTGCCTGGCTGGCACCCGGAAGAAACACTTCCTCCTTGGCCTTGGCCAGGGAACACACCACGAGGTCTTCCTGCAAATCCATTTCCCGCAGGGCCTCCATCACCGCCGAGAGCTGGCCTTTCCCCCCATCAATCATCACCACATCGGGCCAATCATTGAGACCCTCCCCATGGAGGATGGAGCCAGCTTCACGACGCAGCTGGGCCAGATCGGCCCCTGAGGCCTTGGCCTGGGCCCAGCGCCGAAAGCGGCGACGCATGATTTCCGCCATTGCCATGAAGTCGTCGGAATGGCCGCTGCGAATGCTGCTGCTCTGCAGCCTGTAGCGGCGGTAGTGCTGTTTGGCGGGGAGGCCATCCACAAACACCACCTGGGAGGCCACCGCATCACTCCCCTGCAAATGGCTGATGTCAAACCCTTCGATTCGCCGCGGGGGGGTGGGAAGCTCCAGCAACTGGGCCAGATCCTCCAGCGCTAGCTGGTGCTGTTCGGCGTGGCGTTGGGCCCGCTCCAATTCATAGGTGGCATTCCGTACCACCAGCTCAATCAACTCAGCTTTCTGTTGCCGCTGGGGCACACTCAGCTTCACCTTCCGTCCCCGCCGCTCGCTCAGCCACTCCTGGATCAAGGTGTGCTGGGGTAAGGCGTGCTGCAGCAGCAGGTCCGGGGGGATCTCCACCGGTTCCACCTGGCTGTAGTGCTCTTCGATGATGCGCTGCAGGATCCAGCTTGGATCCTGCCCCTGCACCTCTGCCAGATAGCCCAACCGGCCCACCAGCTTTCCGGCCCGCATCTGGAACAACTGCACGGCCGCCACCCGCTCATCCGCTGCCAGGGCCACCACATCCCTGGAGATGGAGGCATCGCCAACGCTCATCTTCTGATCGGCCGTCAGGGTCTCTAGACCCTGCAGCTGATCCCTCACCCTGGCGGCTGCCTCGAAATCCAGGCGCTCTGCATAGCGATCCATCTGGGCCCGCAGCAGTTCCAGGAGTTCCTCATTGCGTCCCTGAAACACCATGGCCACCTTCTGCAAGGTGCGGTGGTAGTCCTCTGAGCTGATGCGTTCCTGGCACACCCCTGGGCATCGGCCGATGGCGTAGTTCAAGCAGGTGCGGTCTTTGTACAAGGGTTGGGGCCGCTGCCGGAGAGGGAACACCCGCTTCACCATGAACAGGGTGCGCCGCAGCAGACCCACATCCACATAGGGGCCATAGAAGCGATCGAGGGGACTGCGAAACC
>JBIIHR010000316.1:0-2654 GCA_044235655.1 Cyanobium sp.
TGGCACGGCCAGCCTCCTCCCCGAGGGGGGAGCGGTGGTGGTGCCCCGCAATGAGGGGCTCACCCTCGACGACCTCCCCCCCCGCCCTCCCCGGCGCCAGATCCTTCCTGGCAGCCGGGATCTGCTTGCGTTCTGTCCCCGCTCCGGTCGGGCCCTGCTGCGGCGCCACTGGCCCGACTACAGGAGATCCCTGGAATGGCTGGAGCCCGGCCAGCCGCCGCAGGAGCTGTGGCGGGGCCCGGACGCCTTGCTGGCGGCCACCTGCCAGGGGGGTGGGGAGCGGATCCGGGTGGCTCTCCTGAGTGGGGAGCGGCAGCCAGAGCTGAGCCTGCTCTCCCTCGATCGCCAGCGCCGCCAGACCCAACTCCTGAAGCTCGAGGGCTGGGAACTGGAACCAGGCACCCAGCTGGAGGACGATCCCACCACGGGGCAATTGGTGGCGGCCCTGCGCCCCCTGGCGAAAGGGGACGCAGGGCAGCGTCCCCTCCCGGCCCGGCCCATGCGCCTGCCCACGGGCGAGGACAAAGGGGCACCGGTGGCCCTGGGTCCGCCGGTGCAACAGGTGCTCTGGCTTCCCCCCGGGGCAGTTGCTTCACAATGAAGCTGATCCTTCAGTTCTGCCCCGCTTCTGCCCACCTGCGCCATGCCCCTCCCCGCCCTTTCCACCTCAGCTGCGTTGCCCGCCCGCCAGGAGCACTTGCTGACGGTGCTGCGAGAGGCGGACGATGAACTCTCCGGCCAGGATCTCCATGCCCGTTTGCGGGCGGGGGAGGGGGCCATGGGTCTGGCCACCGTCTATCGCCATCTGCGCCAGCTCCAGCAGCGCGGGCTGGTGCGTTGTCGCCATCTCCCCAGCGGTGAGGCCCTGTTTGCCCCCACGGAACGGGATGAGCACCATCTCACCTGTGTGGACTGCGGCCGCACCCTGCGGTTGCCCCACTGCCCCGTCCATGGCCTGGAGCTGCCAACGGCCCACCTGGAGGGCTTTCAGCCCCTGTTTCACACCCTGGAATTCTTTGGCCTCTGTGCCAACTGTCAGGAGCGGCAGGGGCCCGATGCCCTCCCGGCCTGAGCGTTCCGCCAACCCGATCCCCCTGGATCCCTAACCTCCAGACAGCACGGTCCCTCTCATGACCACCCCCTTACCGGTGACGATCCTTTCGGGCTTCCTTGGAGCCGGAAAAACCACCTTGTTGAACCACATTCTCACCAACCAGCAGGGCTTGCGCACGGCGGTGCTGGTGAACGAATTCGGGGAGATCGGCATCGACAACGATCTGGTGGTGACCACCGGTGACGAGATGGTGGAGCTCAGCAACGGCTGCATCTGTTGCACCATCAATGGCGAGCTTCTCGATGCGGTGTACCGAATCCTGGAGCGCCCCGAGCCGGTGGACTACCTGGTGGTGGAAACCACCGGCCTGGCGGATCCGCTGCCGGTGGCGATGACCTTTCTGGGCAGTGATCTGCGGGATCTGACCCGCCTGGATTCGATCATCACCCTGGTGGATGCGGAAAATTTCAGCGAGGAGCTGCTGCAAGGGGAGGTGGCCCGCTCTCAGATTCTCTATGGGGATCTGCTGCTGCTGAACAAGTGCGATCTGGTGGAGGAGGGGCGGTTGGCCGCCCTGGAGGGCCAACTCCGCGCCATCAAGAGCGATGCCCGCATCCTGCGTTCGGTGAAGGGGGAGGTGCCCCTGGCCCTGCTCCTCAGCGTGGGTCTGTTTGAGAGCGACAAGGTGGCGGCCCTGCAGGAGGCTCCAGCCCAGGCGGCCCACGACCACAGCCACGACCACGACCACGACCACAGCCATGAGGACCACAGCGCTTGCGACCACGACCATGGGGTTTGCACCCACGAGGGTCACGAGCACGATCACCACCACCATCACCACGACGAGCATCCGGACCACCAGGCCATCGAAGGCTTCACGTCGCTCTCCTTTGCCAGCGAGGGGCCCTTCTCCCTGCGGAAATTTCAGAATTTCCTCGATAACCAACTCCCCGAGGGGGTGTTTCGGGCCAAGGGCATTCTCTGGTTCAACGAGAGTGAGCGCCGCCACGTGTTTCACCTGGCCGGCAAGCGCTTCTCCATCGATGACACCGACTGGAACGGGCCCCGCAAGAACCAGTTGGTGCTGATCGGCCGCAACCTCGACCACGACCGGCTTCGGCGCCAGCTCCAGGCCTGCGTGGCCAAGGATGCGGGGAAGGGTTTCGGGTAATCCCCCTGCAGCAATGGCTACGGCACCCCTGTCGAATGCCGCTATGGTGATTGGACACGATGTTTCCCCATGCCTGAGCTGCTTGTCTCGGTCGGCATCCTCGCGATCCTGGGACTGCTCCTCTGGCTGGGCTTGGATTCGGACGACGACAATGGCGACGGTGGTCTGATGGAGCCTGCCCTCGTTCCCATTCCGGTGCGCCACCGCTGAGCACACTGGGTCTCCCTGTCCCATGGCCCCAACGGGCGCTTCCACCCTTCCCCGACGTCCCGTTCAACGTCTCGTTTTTCACGCCAACTTTGCCCGAACGGCCCTGGCGGTTCTGGTGCTTTTGCTGGTCTGCCTGGCCTTGGCTCCTGTGGTGGCCCTGCTGGTCCTCTCTGTGGGTGGGGGCGACACCAGTGGCTTCCTGGGGCTGGGTCCTGAAGG
>JBIIHR010000317.1:0-2640 GCA_044235655.1 Cyanobium sp.
CGCCTACATCGAGGCCTGGTGGTCGTTGGTGAACTGGACGGAGGTGAACCGTCGCTTCGCGGGGTGAGGGGGCACCTCCTTCGCCTGACGCAGCTCAGCGGCAGAACAGCAGCTCGCCGTAGGTGGGAAGGGGCCAGAGGTCGTCCGCAACGATCACCTCCAGCCCATCCGCCGCCTCCCGGAGCTGCCCGAGCAGGGGCATGAGGGTGTCGGCGCAATGGCGCAGATGGCCGTGCACCTCGTGGGGGGGGTGATGGAGGGCCTCCTCCAGAGCCGTGCACTTCTGCAGCAGCTGGTGGCTGAGGTCGGAGGCCTTGGTCACCAGGCTGCGGTCCACGGAGAGTCCGATGGCCTCCTGGTCGCGCAGGGAGCTGGCCTGCCGGGCCAGAAACTCCGACACCGCTGGATAGATCTGGGTGCGGGCGATGCGCAGGGCCAGCTTGGCCTCCACCTCAATGGCGAGGATGTACTGCTCGGCATACACCTCGAAGCGGCTTTCCAGCTCCGTGGGCGTGAGCACCCCCTGCCTCTGGAACAGGTCGCGGATCTCGGGCCGCTCCAGCACGGGGAGGGCATCGGCACTCGTGCGCAGATTTTCCAGGCCCCGCTCCTCCACTGCCATGCGATGCCACTCGGAGGAGTAACCATCTCCCCCAAACACCACAGCGCCGTGCTGGTCCATGGTGAGTTTGAGCACGGCGAAGGCCGCCTCCTCCAGGGGCATGCCGGAATTGAGACGCCCCTCCAGCTCGCCGCAGAGCCACTGCAGGGAATCGGCCAGGATGGTGTTGAGCACCACCAGGGGGCCCGCCACTGACTGGCCAGAGCCCACGGCTCGGAACTCAAAGCGGTTGCCGGTGAAGGCGAAGGGGGAGGTGCGGTTGCGATCGCCGGGATCCTTGTTCAGCTCCGGCAGGGTGTCGACCCCCAGCGACATCAGGGCCGTCTGGGCCGATCCCTCCAGCCGCCCGCTCTTGATCTGGTTGTAGACATCCTCCAGCTGGCTGCCGAGATACACCGACATGATCGCTGGCGGCGCCTCGTTGGCCCCGAGGCGGTGGTCGTTGCTGGCGGTGGCGATGGCGGCCCGCATCAGGGGGCCGTAACTGTGAACGCCACGGATCACCGCCGCGCAGAAGAGCAGGAACTGCAGATTTTCGTGGGGTGTCTTGCCCGGATCCAGCAGGTTGCCCTGGGTGGCGTTGCCGATCGACCAGTTCACGTGTTTGCCGCTGCCGTTCACCCCGGCAAAGGGCTTCTCATGCAGCAGGCAGGTGAGGCCGTGCTTCTTGGCCGTGCTCTTGAGCACGGTCATCAGCAGTTGCTGGTGATCCGTGGCCACATTGGCCGCCTCGAAGAAAGGGGCAATCTCGAACTGGCCAGGCGCCACCTCGTTGTGGCGGGTCTTGGCGGGGATGCCGAGGCGGTAGAGCTGGAGCTCCACATCCTGCATGAACACCTGGATCCGCTCGGGGATGGCGCCGAAATAGTGGTCGTCGAACTGCTGGCCTTTGGCCGGCGGTGCTCCGAAAAGGGTGCGACCGGCCAGTTGCAGATCGGGCCGGAGGGCGGTAAGCCCCGCATCCACAAGGAAATACTCCTGCTCGGCCCCGCAGCTGGAATTCACCGGCGCGATCTCCGTGGCCCCCAGCAGGCGCAGCAGGCGCTGAGCCTGGCCATTCATGGCGGCGTTCGAGCGGAGCAGGGGGGTCTTCTTGTCGAGGGCCTCACCGGTCCAGCTCACAAACACCGTGGGGATGCAGAGCGTCACCCCATTGGGCGTGCGCATCAACCAGGCGGGACTGGTGACATCCCAAGCCGTATACCCCCGTGCTTCGAAGGTGGTCCGTAGGCCGCCATTGGGAAAGGACGACCCATCCGGTTCGCCCTGCACGAGGAGCTTGCCGGAGAATTCAGCGATCGCCTTGCCGTCGGATTGGGGCGCGATGAAGCCGTCGTGCTTCTCCGCCGTGAGGTTGGTGAGGGGGTAGAAGACGTGGGCGTAGTAAAGGGCCCCCCGGGCTGTGGCCCATTCCTTCATGGCCTGGGCCACCGTGTCGGCGACACCAAGATCCAGCTTGCTGCCCTGGCGCATCGAGCGCTGGATCGACTTGAACACATCCTTGGGCAGGGCCGACTTCATCGTGTCGAGGCCGAAGACATCAACGCCCCAGATTTGCTCGAGGGGCTCGGCTGGCTCAACAGCCACAGGGGGCCGCTGCACGATGGTCTGCATGGCCTGGAGACGTGCGGGAGATGGCATGGACGCGGGAGGAATTTGCTGTCCCTAGCCAAGGGAGCCGACGGTGCTTCCCGTTGCCGCTGTTGCTACAAAAAAACCAGTTGGAGGGGCGCCATAACACGACGGCAGGGCGTCAAGAGCTTGGGGGCTGTTGGGCGATCACCGCCTGGTCAATTTGGCGTCCGTTCTTATCCCAGGCCCACACCTTCAGCTCCCGAGGGCTTGCCTCGATCTCGGCAAAACTGAAGACGCTGGCAGCCTTGGCCGTCTGAGCGGTACTGATCACGGGGCGCAAGCTGGCCCCTCCTCCGCCCACCACCAGGTAAGTGATGCCTTCGATGGGTTTGCTGCGCTCGTAGTTGTGGTCGTGTCCATTGATGTAAAGCTGCACCCCATGG
>JBIIHR010000025.1:0-8861 GCA_044235655.1 Cyanobium sp.
GGAGACGTAGCTCATCCTCCCGCAATAGGCGGACCAGGGCCTCCAGGGTCTCCCGCGGGTTGGAGCTGTCAACGAGAAGGCCGGTGATGCCATCGACGACCGCATCGGCCGTGCCCCCCACCCGTCCCGCCACACAGGGCCGGGCGGCGGCAGCCGCCTCCAGGAAGACGATCCCGAAACCCTCCAACGGGCGGCCCGGCACCAGCCGGCTGGGCATCACGAACACCTCGCAGAGTTCGTAAAGGGCCTGCTTGCTGAGCTCCTCCACCCGCCCCAGGAAGGTCACCAGTGAAGCGACTCCCAGGCTGCGGGCCAGGGATTCCAATGCCTCCCGTTCAGGACCCTCGCCCGCCACCAGATAGCGCAGGCCTGGAAAGGCGCGGGCCAGATCCGGCAGGCATTGGATCACCAGATCGATCCCCTTGCTGCGTTCCAGCCGCGCCACGGTGAGCAGTACCCGTGCCCCGTCGAGCTGGAGTCTTGCCTTCAGGGCCGCGACCCAGGGACGGAGAGCATCGGGGTCGGCTCTCTCCGGCACTCCGGGGTTGAGCACCCGGATGTCGAGAGCTTCTCCATAGCGCATTCGCAGCCGGGTCGCCGTGTCCTGGCTGTTGGCGAGGAGGAAGTGTGCGGCACGCACATCGTTCTTTCGCCATGGATCCACGCTGGCGTAGATCTCTGCGTCTGTGAGTTCTCCGTCATGGGCAAAGATCGTGTATGGAATAGCGGCTTTCTGGAGCGCCTGGCACCAGCAGTGGGCCATGACGCTCCAGACACCGATGAAGACCATGGCATCGGCCCCCACCGCCCTCAGGTGGGTCAGGGTCGTTGGCACGGCCTCCCCCCGCATGCGCAACAGGCGCTGGGAGGCGGTCAGCCCCGGAGCCCCCATGGCCTCCAGGATCTCCAGCTGGTAGCGATGGGGCCACCGGGTCTGTCCCGCCGGCACGGTGGAGATCACCGTTGCGGGCAGGGACATGGCCAGCTCGTCCCAGAGGCCGTGCAGGAAGCCGGCGATCCCTCCCATCATTGGAGGGAAATCCGTCGTGAGCAGAACGACCTGGGGGTTGACGCCGCTCATTCAAGACGCTCCAGGGGCACCCTTTCCTGTTGGATGATGTCGCGGTAGCGATGCAACACCGACTTCATCGCCCGCACCCGCTCGGCGAACGCCCGGGCTGGATCGGCATGGGACAGGCTCCGAGGATGGTCGAGATACAACCCCAGCGTGTCCTCCAGATGCAGCATCGGCGCCCGTTCAGCCAGGCGCAACCAGAAGGCATAGTCACCCGTGATGGCATAGCTCTCATCGAAGAGACCGGCCCAGGCGTGCACCGAGCGGCGCCACATCGGATGGGGCCCGCAGCAGCAGCCGGCCAGAAGCACCCGTGGTTGGTAGGTGGGCTGGGAGAGCCTGCGGCCGCGGCTGGAGTTGTGCGCAAACGTTTCCCCGGGGCGCGTGGTCACCAATGAATCTCCATACACGAGGCACACCTCGGGATGGGCATCGAGGGCAGCCGCCATCACCGCCAGCGCATCCGGACGCAGCCGATCGTCACTGTTGACATTGCAGAGATAGCGTCCTCGGCTCTCCTGGATGCCGGCATTCCAGGCGGCATACAGTCCTGGCCGGGGGGAGGGCACGCCGCGGATCCGGGGATCGGTACGGTAAGGAGCCGCTGCCTCCCAGTCGCTCCCGCCGGGACCGTGTATGACCAGGATTTCAATCGGTTGCAGGGTCTGGGCGAGCAGTGACTCAAGGCAGCCGGGAAGAAGGTCCTCCCGGTCGCGGCTGGCTACCAGCACAGTCACGGCGATGCCGGCGTCCATGGCTGTGCAGATGCCCACGCCGCCTGCCGTACGACCGGATTCACCTTAGAGGTCAGATCCCCGTGAGGACCCCTGTCGTTCTGTTCCTCTTCAACCGCCCGGAGTGCACCCGACAGGTGTTTGCGGTGATCCGTCAGGTCCGGCCTCGGCAGCTCTTCGTGGTGGCCGATGGCCCGCGGCCCACCCACAGCGATGACCCGCTGCTCTGCCAGCAGGCCCGCGCCATCGTCAGCGCGCCGGACTGGCCCTGCGAGGTGCTGATGAATTTCGCCAGCACGAATCTCGGTTGTGGCAAGCGGATTGTCAGTGGCCTGGACTGGGTGTTTGAACAGGTGGAGGAAGCGATCCTGCTGGAGGATGACTGCCTGCCGGATCTCTCCTTCTTTGCGTTCTGCGAAGAGCTGCTGAACGACTACCGGGAGGAGCCACGGGTCATGCACATCGGTGGACATAACCGCCTGATCGCGTGGTTGCCCGACTCCAGCAGCTATCACGCAACGTCTCAGTATGGGAGCCCCTGGGGGTGGGCCACCTGGCGGAGGGCCTGGCAGTGCTTTCGCAGGGATGCGCACAACTGGCGCAGGTTGGCGGAGGAGCTCACAACCACGCAGGTGGGCTGGAGTCAGGAGACCCAGGCTGACTTCCTGATCCCCTTTCAGACGTTTACCAGAGAGAAACTGGCTGATGAGTGGGGCATCATCTGGACTCTCTCCAAAATGCTGAAAGGGGGCCTCTCCCTCTTTCCGGCCAGGAATCTGATCAGTAATGTCGGCTTCGGGTCGCAGGCAACGCACACCTTTTTGCGTCATGCCCTGCTGTTTCAGAACACGCCCCGCTTTTCCCTGGCTTTTCCACTGCAGCATCCCAGCCACCTTCAGCTGGATTCGCACTATGAATCGCATCATCTGCGCTGGACGCAATGCAGGCCAGACCCGGAACTTCTGCAACCCCTGCTGGATCACCTCCTGGCACAAAACCGTCCCGTGCATGCCCTGGTGCTGATCGAACAGGTCATCCGCAGGTCGGTGCCAGCGCCGGTGTACGAGCAGCTCAAGGCCTCGGTTCTCCGGCAGGTGCGGGGAGCCTGAGGCCGCTGCTCATCCGGAGGCTTCGCTGGAGGCCAGGCGCCTGAAGAGGTTGGCGTAGGCCTCCACCTGCCGATCCAGCCCGAAGCGCTCCCGGGCACGCTGCTGCGCGGCATCCCCAAAGCTGCGGCATCGAGGCAGATCCTGCAGCAGTTCAAGGGCGGCGGCAGCCATCTCCCCGGCATCGCCTGGCGTCACCAGCAGGCCGGTGTTCCCGTGCTCCACCACCTCCACCAGCCCGCCGGTCCGGCTGGCCACCACAGGACGCCGCATCCAGGCCGCCTCCAGGGCCGTCAGGCCGAATCCCTCCGAAAGGGAACTGACGAGCAGCAGGGAGGACGCCTCCAGGAGCTCCAGGCAGCGTTCGCTGCGCTTCCATCCTAAAAAGCGCACCGAGTGGGACACCCCCAGCTGCTCTGCCAGCTGCTCCAGCCGGGTGCGATCCGGACCGTCGCCAGCGATGGTGAGCCGGGCATCGGGCAGGGCGGCCCGGATCTCCGCGAAGGCCCGCAGGGCAATGTCGATCCCCTTGCCCTCCACCAGGCGGGCCACACAGAGGAGCTCCGGTGGGCTGACGCTGATGGGAGGCCCCTGGCGCTGCGGCGGCTCCATTCCATTGGGGATGACCAGGCTGCGGGTTATCGCTTCGGGCAGCACCTGATGCAGATCGGCCTGAACGGCATGGGAGCAGGCCACCAGCGCATCGGCCCGGCGCAGGGCATGGTCGAACACTGTTCCGGGCCGCAATGGCCGGCACATGCTCGGCGCGAGCTCGCCATGGAACGTCACCACGGTCGGGACGGGGGCTGCGGTGAGGGTTTGCCAGTGAAACAGATCGATCGGTGAGACCATGCAGAGGTGCACCACGTCCGGCCGGAAGGATCGCTTGTGATCGGCCAGCCAGCGCAGGCCTGCCCCCATGGCGGCTGGTGTCGGCCGGGCCACTGCTTCCCAGAAGGGGAATCGGCGCACCTCCACCCCATGGCGGACTTCCTGATCCGGCAGATCCACGGTGTGTTTGGAGGTGGCGACCAGCACCTCATGCCCCTGCCCGGCAAGTCCCCGCGCCAGGCGATCAATCACCGTGGGCCCACCGGATCCATAGGGAGGGAAGTGGGAGCTGAAGAGCAGGAGCCTCATGGCTGATGCCGTTTCCCAGGAGGTTCGACGGGTTGCGGCAAGGCCTGTGTCACCAGCTGGGGCAGGTGGGTTGGGGGCGCGGTGCCCTCGAGCCAGTGCACTGGCACGGCTCGAAGCAGATCGCTGAGCCGTCCGATGTCGCTGCTGTCCCAGGTGGGGTAAAGAGGAAGGCAGTTGGGCAGCATGCGGGTCATCGCCTCCACCCGGCGGGCTGGCACCAGCTTCGCCTCGCCATGGGACACATCACGGCGCGGCAGGATCACGGCGGCGATCGGGCTGGAAGCCTGAATCCGATCAGGGAAGAGGTCGGAGGCCATCAGAATCGCCTTGTTGAGCGCATCGGTTTCCAGCCGATGGGCATGGGGGCGGTGCTGGGGAAAGTGCTGCAGCACGTCGACGCTGGCGAGGATTGAGCGATAGAGGCGGTGACCGACGAAAACGCCCGGAGCCACGGTCTCTAGACCGATCTTGTCGTCGGAGAGAAAGCCAAAGCCCGCATCGAGGCAGGCCAGCGCCAAGGTCGACTTGCCGGCGCCGGCAGGTCCACCGATCAGGATCCCTGCTCCTTCATGGCTGACGAGCCCCGCATGCAGAACGGGCAGGCCGATGCGGCGCAGCCAGAACCGCAGTGGCCACTCCAGCGGTCGCGCCCGCTCATGGAGATGGAAGCGGGATCGATCCAGCACGCAGCCCACCAGGGCAGGCTGCTCAAGATCCAGGATGTTGAGCCAGCTCTCGGCGATGTGACAGACGTAACGGCCGGTCACGGAGGTGCCCGTGACCACATCTTGCCGCAGTTGCTGTTCATTGAGTCGATGGGAGAGCCCGAGGCGCGGATCGATGCCCGTGTCCGGTGTCTCGTCCCATAGGCAGATCTCCAGGGCCGGGGGGGCATCGCCGGCATGGGGCTCGAATGCGGTACGGAAGATGCGGGCCAGTTCAGCGCCGACAAAACGACCGACGACCCGTCGCCCTGCAATGGAGAAGTCGTAGGTGCTGAGCTGGGCTGGGTATGCCTCGCTGAGTTGCGCAAAGCTCTGCTGCAGGCGCTTGTGCAACTCTGAGCAGGAGAGCCTCGGCTGATGCAGCGTCATCTCAACGAGGGGGTGATGTGTTCATCATGGGCCACCTGCGATGCTTTGGAGAGTCTGAAGAATGGCTGAGGCGGCCATGATTTCATCCGAGCGTGGGGTGATCTATCTGGCCTTGGGTGCGAGCTACATCGCGGAAGCCCGGATTTCGGCAGAGAGTGTCAGGCGTTATATGCCGGAACTGACGCTCGTTCTCTTTACGGATTGTCCGCCTGCCGATCGCGGTGTTTTCGACGAGGTGATGCCTCTTGAAAGAGTTCATGCGAAGGCCCATATCAACAAGTTGATCTCCATGCTTCACTCACCATTTGAGCAGACGCTCTTCCTGGACACCGACACGTTTGTCTGCGGCCCATTTGCCGAGCTGTTCGATCTGCTCGATCATTTTGATATCGCAATGTCTCACGACCGCCGATATTTCGACTGGTTTCCCGATGGCGTTGGTGTGACTGCTGCCTTTCGTGAGTTCAATCAAGGGGTGGTTGTTTTCAGGCGATCGGCAGGACTTGTCCGAGCACTCGAACACTCCATCTCCTGGGTGGAACGGCTGACGGCCATGAAGGGTCAGTGCCCCGATGATCAGCCGCCGTTCCGCCTCGCCCTTTATGGGAGTGATCTGCGCATCGCAACGCTGACGTACGAGTACAACTGTCGCTTTCATACCTTCGGTCAGGTCAACGGAAAGGTCGTGATCCTTCACGGCCGCATTCCCGGGCAGCCTTTCAAGAAAAAAAATCTCCTGAAAATTGCTGAATGTATCAACAAAAAGACGATTCCGCGGGTGTTCGTGGCTGGAAAAATCTACACACTTGAGCGCCAGGCTGTCTGGGGAAAGAGCTATTTTCGCTCGAAGCAAATTGCCACCATGTTCAGGCCGACGCTTGCGTTCTGGCGAGCGAATCTCACGCATGCAATGGAGCTCCTTCAAAGACAGGGGCTTCGGAAGAGCTCCATCCGCCTATGGACTAGCAATCCTGGTTTCCCGTGGCTTAGGTAAGGAAGCTCCTGCCTCAGCAATGGTGGCCAAACCAAGCAGGTTGTGATTGTCTCAATCCGGTAGGTTCGCGGCGCACGGCTCCGCCCGGGACGTGCTACCACACCAGCCAGGCGGCGCTTGAGGGGTGGGGCGCCGATCAATAGCTGTAGTTGTCCACAAACAGGCTGGCGTCGTCGGAGGGTTCGCTGCCCGCGGTGTAGGCCCCTCGGCTGGCGGCGCCGTTGGCCCGGGCTCGGGCCAGCAGGGCCGCCTGGCCCGCCGCCCGATCGCTCCCGCCCCAGTGCTTGAGGCAGGAGTGCTGCAGGGCCCGGCCGAAGGAGAAGCCCAGGTGCCAGGGGGCGAAGCCCTGGGCCGCTGCTTCGTTGATGGCATTGAGGCAGAGGCTGGCGTCCTCCTCGCTCAGGCCGCCGGAGAGAAAGAGGATCGCTGGCACCGCCGCCGGCACCGTGCGGTTCAGGGTGCGCACGGTGAACTCCCCCACCTCCTCCAGGCTGGGGCGCGTCGGGCAGGCGGCGCCGGCGGTGGTCATGGAAGGCTTGAGCAGGCTGCCCTCCAGAAACACCCCGTTCACCGCCAGGGCCTCATACACCGTGCGCAGCACCCACTCCTGCACCGAGGCGGTGGTGGCGATGTCATGGTCGCCATCCATCAGGATCTCGGGCTCCACGATCGGCACCAGCCCCTGCTCCTGCACGGCGCGGGCATAGCGGGCCAGCCCCCAGGCGTTTTCCCGCACCGCCAGCTCCGAGGGACACCCGCCCGCGCTGATGCGGAGCACCGCCCGCCACTTGGCGAAACGGGCACCGCGGGCGTAGTAGCGCGCCGCCCGCTCAGCCAGGCCCTTCAGGCCCGTGCACCAGGTTTCCCCTTCCAGCCCTCCGGCCAGGGCCTCCACCCCCTGATCCACCTTGATGCCGGGGATGATCCCCTGCTGGGCGAACAGCTCCACGATCGGCGCACTGCCCGCCTCCTCGCTGCTGTCCTGAAACAGGGTTTCCTCGTAGAGGATCACACCGCTGATGCTCTCGGCCAGGCCGGGAGCGGTGGCCAGCAGGCTGCGGTAAGCCCGGCGATGGTCTTCGGTGTTCTCCAGGCCGATCGCCTCAAACCGCTTGCCGATCGTGCCGGTGGATTCATCGGCCGCTAGCAGCCCCGTGCCCGGGGCCGCCAGGGCCGCTGCCGTGGCGGCCAGGTCGTCGCGATGGGCCTCAAGGGTCATGGCGGCGGTCCGCAGAGAGACCCATCGCTAGACGCGCCCGGGGATGGCGTCAACGGTTTGCCGCAGAAGCGAAGAAGGAGTGCAGCCATACAGGCGGCGAAACCCCCGACCAAACGACACGGGACTGGCAAACCCGACGGATCGCGCAATGGAGCTGATGCTGTCTCCTGGTTGGGGATTTCTGAGCCGCTGCATGGCCCGCTGAAGCCGGCGCCGCTTCACCCACTGCATCGGGCTGCAACCGCAGGCGCTTGGGAAGGCATATTGCAACGTGCGTCTTGACCAGTGCACCTGGGCCTCCAGATCGCTCAGGCCGATCGGTGATTCCAGATGGGCATCGATCCAGTCCGCGGCAGGTGGCTGAAAAGCAGGCCCATGATGGCGGATCAGCCAGCCTTGCCAGGCTGGATCCCTTTGCCAAGCTGGAGGGTAGTTGCCTCCCCTCTCCGTGATCCCTCCCCAGAAGCAGATGACCGGGATGCTGGGCCATCCGGTGGCGGAAAACCCCATCGATCGGATGTTCGATGCGGTGTATGCCCACTACGGCCTGCATTGGCAGTTCTGGAAGAACGACATCGCCAATGAGGCCGACCTGGGGCTCGCTGTGAAGGCCCTCCGCCCCCTGGGCTATCGGGGCGTGGGCATCACTGTTCCTTACAAGGTGGCCGTGATTCCTTTGCTGGATGAGGTGGACGACGACGTGCGTGCCATCGGCGCCGCCAACTATCTCACCATTGAAGAGGGCCGGCTGATCGGCCACAACAACGATGGCAAGGGGGTGGTGAAGGCGATTCAGAAGGTCACTCCCCTGACGGGTCAGCGGGTGGTGATGCTCGGGGCCGGTGGGGCGGGGCGGGCGATGGCCGTGGAGATTGCCTGGGCGGGTGCGGCCCACGTCACCTTGGTGACCCGGCGCCAGGAGCAGGGTCAGGAGGTGGCCGAGCTGGTGACCAGGGCCTCGGGCGTGCCCGCGGTGTGGCAGCCCTGGCAGGGGGAGGTGGCGGTGCCGGCCGGAACCACTCTCCTGATGAACGCCACCCACCTGGGCTGCGCCCCCGAGCTGGAGCCTGTGCCCCTGGTGTGGGACACGGTGGAGCCGGGCTGCACCGCCGTGGATGTGATCACCAATCCCCGCATCACCCCCTTCCTGGCTACGGCCCGGGATCGGGGCTGCCCGATCGTGGATGGGGTGGAGATGCTGGTGCAGCTGGCCATGCAGATCTTTGAACGCTGGACCGGCGTGGAGCCCGAGGAAGGGGTGTTTCAGAAGGCGGTCGCCGAGGCGCTCGGAGAAACCCCGACCCCCTAGTCACCCCTGCCCCCCCCCGGCCATGCCAGCACCTCCTGCCCTGCTCCACCACCTGGCCCAGGTACCCGGCATGGGCCCTGGCCGCCGCCGGTTGGTGGTGCTGCTCTCCCAGCTGGGCGACTTCGACAGCCTGGAATATGCCCAGGCCCTCGCCGCTGCCCTGCCCCAGCTGCAAGAGGCGGGGATCGCC
>JBIIHR010000318.1:0-2638 GCA_044235655.1 Cyanobium sp.
GATGACTACCATGACGCAAACTAACCATGCCATTCACCTGAGCCGCATCCGGGGCGTCTCTGCTTCCTGCCTGAGCTCACTGCGGCCAGGTGATGGCAAGCGTTAACCGAATACATGTCATAGAAGCTGAGCCAGGCAGCTGGGAATGGCGTCCATGCCCTGTTTTGTTGCTACGGTGGAGGGAGTGGTTGGTAGGATATGGATTTGACATTGGAGTGCGAGCAAGAGACTGATGGACGCTGGATCGCAGAGGTTCCTGAACTGCCCGGTGTTCTCTCTTATGGTGACTCGGCTTCAGATGCAATGTCAAAGGCTGAGATATTGGCTCTTCGTGTTATTGCCGACAGACTTGAGAACGGCGACTCCGAGCCTGTGAGCATCAGCTTATCGCTCCCCATCAGTGCATGAGCCCCTGGCCTTCAGTAAAAGCCAAAAGGGTGCTGGGGTCCAGCCCATCGTGGAAGCCTGGCAGTTGATTGATAATGGGGTCAATGAACTGGTTCTGCTGGCGAAGGGGAGCAACCGATGAGCTTGGGTTTTGCAAGCCACCTCAACGATCCAGACCACGATCGGGTCTCTGCTGCCCTGCTGCACCGGCATCGCCGTGCAGATCGATGGCGAACTGCGCATTCTTCAGGGTGCCGAGCTGAACATGCCAATAGAGGCAAGGGATGAAGGTTGATGGACAGCCTTTGGCCGGCGGTACCATTCAGGCGGCCAAACTGCCCCTGCCCCTGCGCAGCCAGTTGCTGCCGGCCCTGGAGAACTTGGTGCAACGGCACCACCCCGAGGGCCTCTGGCTGTTCGGCAGCTGGGCGCGGGGCACCGCCAGCCGCCGTTCGGATGTGGATCTGCTGGTGATGGGTCTGAGCGACAAGCGCTTGCTGGATGCCTACGACGCGGTGCTGGAGGCTCTGCAGGACTGCCGCCTGCCCCTGCAGCCTCTGGTGGCCCGCCAGGCCCTGCTGGAGAAGCATGGTGATTCTCCCTTCTGGCGCTCGGTCAAGGCGGAGGCGATCCCGCTGCTGGAGGGGTGTCGCTTTCCATGAGCCAGGAGGGAGCGCTCCATCGGGCTGGGTTGTGGCTGCGGCAGGCGGAAGACGATCTGCGGGCGGCACGCCTCCTTCAGGGGGGTGGCCAGGCTGCGCAGGCCTGTTTTCTGGCGCAGCAGGTGGGCGAGAAGGCGATCAAGGCGCTGCTGGCAGCCGATGACCGTGACCTCCGCAGCCATTCGCTCGGCGCCCTTCTACGGGAACTTGGTGAGGAGCCGACCAAGCGCTGGCAGCGGCAAGCCCGGGTGCTGGACAAGCTCTATGCCCCCACGCGCTACCCCGATGCCCTGGGGGATGAACTGCCCGCAGACGTCTTTGGACCGGAAGATGCCGAGCGTGCTCTGGAGGCGGCCTCGGCTCTGTTGGCCTGGGCGGAGGAGGAACTGGGATGACGCTGGAGGATGGACAGCCCAGCCAAGGTCATGCAGACGACGCTTGGGCTCCACTGCAGCCCTCGGCCCGGGTGGTGGAGGTGAATGCCGGAGGCATGCCCCTGTTTCGCACCGATCCAGGCTTCAGCGGGCCGCCCATCGATCTGGCCACCGCACTGCAACTGGAACAGGATGCGCTGATTCAGGAGGACTTCTTCCTCGACGGTCTGGGCGTGAGTGACGACTTTCTGGCGGAGCGGGCTGACCAGGAACAAGCGGAGCGAGAGGCCTTCTGAGTTTCGATCCTCCGCTACCTGCTCGATACCACCATCTGCATCGACACGTTCAACCGCTATGCCGGCCAGATGGTCATTTCAGCCATTACCTTCTCGGAGCTCCTGCATGGCGTGGAGAAGAGCGCAGCACCGGTCCAGAACCTTGCTGCGGTAGAGGATTTCTGCAGCCGTCTGGACATCCTCCCCTACGACCCCAGAGCCTCCCTCCACTACGGACAGATCCGAGCCCTTCTGGAAGGCAAAGGCATCCCCATTGGTGTCAACGATCTGCATATCGCCGCCCATGCTCGTTGTCAGGTCTCACCCTGGTGAGCAACAACCTGCGGGAGTTCCAGCGGGAGGCCGGGTTGCTGCACTGGCCGCCACCCGGCAGAACTTCCGCAGCCATCCCAACCGGGAGAGTTCTTTATGCGCAAGAGGGCTGCAGTGCCGCATGGGCTGTGATGAGAGTGATAAACATCTTTCTGCTCTGGACGAATTGAAGAAATCCCTCCTGCAGCAGCCGTTCTGGGCCGCGGATCGGTGGTGACCGTGGCCAGCCCCGGTGTCTACTCAGGAAAGCCACGGCCAGCGGTGGTGGTTCAGGCGGATCGCTGGCTTCAGGCCCATCCCACCCTCACTCTCTGCCCGCTCACCAGCACCCTCAGGCAGGCTCCCCTTGTGCGGATCGCCGTGGAACCCTCTCGGCGCAATGACCTGCGCAAGCCCTCCCAGCTGATGGCCGACAACCACCTCCGAATGGCTACGGCGCCCCAGGCTGCCCCCTCTGCCGCGAAGGATTCCTCCGTGCCGGAGCATCAAAGACAGCATCAGATGGTGCTTATAATAATTCAAACCTTGGACGGAGCCATGCGCACCACCGTGACGCTCGACGATGATCTGCTGGCCAGGGCCGAGCAGCTGTGCGGGGATCTGGAAC
>JBIIHR010000319.1:0-2633 GCA_044235655.1 Cyanobium sp.
GCCTGTGTCGCTCCATGCGGTGGAGACCCCTGAGGAGCACCGCGAGCGCTATCGGGTGGCCCGGGATGTGCTCGGCACCTTCCGCCACAACCTTCGCATCCGGAGTGGGAGTGGGAGCGACCAGGTCCCCCTCAGCCCTGGGGTGCCCGAGCTGATGCGAAGGAGGATCCGCGTTCTGTTCGCCCAACTCGATCGGGATGGGGATGGCAGCCTCAACCTGGCGGAACTCCGCGATGCCCTGAAATCGGCCTCCCCGACCAATGGAGCGGGTCTGGACCCACCGTCGGCGGGGCCCCAGCTCGCCGCAGCCCTGGCCGCCATGGACCTGGATGGGGACGGCCGAGTGGACCTGGCGGAGTTCACGGAGCTGATCCACCGACTGCAGCTGCTGCGCGAAGGGGAGGAGCGCCTGCTGCTCTACCTGATGCCGGCCGATGCCGATGGCGATGATCAACTGGATGCCGATGAGCTGCAACAGCTGCTGCTCAGCATTGGCCAGCAGCCCCTGAGCGCCGCCGAACAGAGGCTGGTGTTTGGTCCCCACGCCTCAGCCCTCACCTGGCGCGGGTTCGTCGACCGGTTGCTGCTCACCTGAGGCACCGCCAGAGGAGAATGGCACCACTGCACCACCGCCTCCCCGGCCTTGGCTGACGACCAGACCCTCATCCGCGATTTCGCCTCCCGCTGCCGGGAGAAGATCGAAGAATTCGAAAAAACCCAGGTGCGCTGTGGCCTGATCGGTCCCTCCGGCAGCGGCAAGTCGTCGCTGATCAATGCGATCGCCGGCGAGCGCATTGCCAAGGTGGGGGTGGTGGAAACCACCCACGATCCCCTGGAGATCAGCCACCGGGGCATCACCTTCGTGGACCTGCCGGGCTGCGGCACCCGGCGCTGGCCCAAGGACACTTACATCGAGCGGCTCAACCTGGCCAGCTTCGACTGTTTCCTGCTGGTGACGGCCCAGCGCTTCTACGAAAACGACGCCTTCCTCTTCCACCAGCTGCGGACCCTGGGTAAACCCTGCTTTGTGGTGCGCAACATGATCGATCGGGCCATCGAGGATGGCCTCCACGATCACGGGCACGACGAAGCGGAAACCCGGCGCCTGATCCAGCAGGACATCACCTCCCAGCTGGAGCCCAATCCCCCTGAGCGGGTGTATCTCACCTCCGCCCGCCAGCCCGCCCAGCACGACCTGCAAACCCTCCTGGCCGACATTGGAACGGCCCTGGCCGGGCTCAAGCAGGCCCGCTTCGTGGCCGACATGGCCGCCTATGGGCAGGACGCTCTCAAGCAGAAGCGCAAGGTGGCCCAGGAGCGCATCCCCCCCTACGCGGGCCTGGCCGCCGCCAACGGCAGCCTCAATCCCGTACCGGGCCTGGATCTGGCCGCCGATGTGTCGCTGCTGCTCAAGCTGGGCGATGAGATCGCCTCGATCTATGGCCTCACCCGCAGCCAGTTCGACTACATCAAGCGCCTGCTCGGTCCCAAGGCCCTGCCCACCCTGATCGCCAAGATCGCCCAGTTCAGCACCCGCTATCTGGCCAAGGAGGGGATCGTGGGCCTGCTCAAGCGCCTGGCCACCCGGGAGATGAGCCGCCAATCCACCCGCTGGATTCCCCTGGCCGGGCCCCTGATTGCCGCCGGTATCGGCTGGCAATCCACCTTCATGCTCGGCGAACAGCTGGTGGATGAGGCGGAAGCGTTGGCTGGCGAAATCCTGGGCGACATCGTGGACGGCAGCACGGAGGGCTAGGGGGCAAAGCCGCCTCGGAGCTGGCGACACCCAGCCCTCAGAAGCTTTCCCCGGTCTGCCCGGCGAAGCGGCCCTGGTAGCTCTCGCGGCCCTCCAGCTTCTGGAACACAAACTGGCAGACGGCGAGCCCTGGATGCACCGCCAGGGGAGCCGGGCCGAAGTTGCTCATTTCCAGCACCTGTTGGCTGTCGATGCCAGGCCCCATGAAGGGTGCACTGATGTGCACCATCAGACCGAGCCGGGCGAAGCGGCTGCGCCCCTCCAACCAGCCGCAGAGGCCAGGGCCCAAGCGAAGCCGTTCGCGGGTGATGCCCAGCACCGTCTCCCCCGGCATGATCAGGATGTGCTGGCCGCTGGCCACCTCAATCTTTTCGGTGAAGGCGCGGTAGTCGGTGTGCTCATGCACTTCAATCACCTGATGCACCTTGCGAAACACCCGAAAGGTGTGGCCCAGGGTGAGATCCAGGGAGGCGGGCCCCACCAACTCCGGTGTGAACGGGGTGATCCCGATCTGACCTGCGGCCACGGCCTCAAGAATGGCCTGCCTGCCAAGAATGGACACACTCGGTACGCCGGGGACTGCCATGTTGGGACAGCCCGCGCGACGACAACTGCCATACGATGTAGAATTTATAAACTTTTTCTGCTGCTTCATGCCCCCTCAGCAGACCTTAAATCCCCCCAACTTACCCACAAGACAGCAGAATCTTCTCTATATCTTGATCTTGATCGCTTCGCCAATAATCAATCTCTTCGTCAATTCACTGATCTACTCAGACGTTCACAAGATCTCCCTTAGAGGCACGCATGAATTCGGCCGATTCGACTGGTTTTTTGGCGCGTCCAGCTTTCTTCTTGGTTGCGTGCTCTTCCTTCT
>JBIIHR010000321.1:0-2621 GCA_044235655.1 Cyanobium sp.
CGCCATCGAGGGGGTGCGGCAGGTGGCCGCCCTTCCCGATCCCCTGGGCCGCCGCCAGCTGCACACCGAGCTGGATGAGGGCCTGGTGCTGGAGCGACTCACCGTGCCCCTGGGGGTGCTGGGGGTGATCTTCGAGGCGCGGCCCGATGCGGTGATGCAGATCGCCTCGCTGGCGATCCGCTCCGGCAACGGTGCCCTGCTCAAGGGGGGCCGGGAGGCGGCCCGCAGCTGCCAGGCGATCCTGGAGGCGTTGAAAGAGGGGCTGGCGGGCAGCGCCGTGGATCCGGGCTGTCTGGAGCTGCTCACCAGCCGCGAGGAAAGCCTGGCCCTACTGCGGCTGGATGGGCTGGTGGATCTGATCATCCCCCGGGGCTCCAATGCCCTGGTGCGTTACATCCAGGACCACACCCGCATCCCCGTGCTCGGCCACGCCGATGGCCTCTGCCATTTGTATGTGGACACGGCAGCCGAGGTGGAGCAGGCGGTGCGGCTGGCGGTGGACAGCAAGGCCCAGTACCCGGCGGCCTGCAACGCCATCGAAACCCTGCTGGTGCACCAGGCCATTGCCCCCCGCTTTCTGCCTCCGGCCATCGCAGCCCTGGAGGCGGCGGGAGTGGAGCTGCGGGGCGATCCCCGGGCCTGCGCCCTCGGCGTGCGCCAGCCCGCCAGCGAGGCCGACTGGGACACGGAGTATTCGGATCTGGTGCTGAGCGTGAAGGTGGTGACGGATCTGGAGGAGGCGCTGGAGCACATCGCCCGCCATGGCTCCCGCCACACCGAAGCCATCTGCACCACCGATGCCGCCACAGCAGAGCGGTTTCTGGCCAGCGTGGACAGCGCCGGGGTGTACTGGAACGCCTCCACCCGCTTCGCCGATGGCCACCGCTATGGCTTCGGGGCGGAGGTGGGCATCAGCACCCAAACGCTGCCTCCCCGGGGGCCGGTGGGGCTGGAGGGTCTGGTGACCTACCGCTACCTGCTGCGGGGCCAGGGCCAGATCGCGGCGGACTATGCCAGCGGTGCCCGCAGCTATAGCCACCGCCCCCTGGAACCATGAGTGACACACCACCCCTGGTGCTGGTGCATGGGCTGTGGGACACGCCGGCCCTGTTCAACAGCCTGGGGCGGGCCATCGGCCAGCGGCGAGAGGTGTTCATCCCCCACCTGCCCCACGGCCTGGGAGTGGTGCCCCTGGAAGAGCTGGGGGCCTCCCTGGGGCAGGCCATCGAGGCGCGCTTCGGGCCAGAGACGCCCATCGATGTGATGGGGTTTTCGATGGGGGGGCTGATCAGCCGGGCCTGGATCCAGCTGCTCGGCGGCGGGCAGCGGGTGCGGCGCTTCACCAGCGTGGCCAGCCCCCAGCAGGGCACCTGGGCGGCCCAGCCCTGGCCGGGGCGGTTTCTGCCCAGCGTGCGGGACATGAAGGTGGGCAGCCCCTTCCTGGAACGGCTCAATTCCAGGCCGGAAGAACTGGAGGGAATCGAGTGCTGCTCGCTCTACTGCCTGGCGGATGTGATGGTGGTGCCGGGGTGGAGCGCGGTGTTGCCGGTGGGGCGGCGGGACGTGCTGCGCCCCCTGCACCTGCAGCACAACGAGTTGATGGCCCATCCGGCCTCGGTGGCGCAGGTGGCCGGCGAGCTGTTGCGGCCCTGAGGGCGGCAGGCCCGCGCTAGGGCCGATAGGTTGACGCCCACGAACCAGGTGAGAGGCGTGAATCAGGGGAAAACGACAGTCGGAGTAGCCGACACTCCAGGCCACGGAAGCGGCCGCTGGAGCCAGTTGACGGCGATCAACGCGGCCAAGGCTCTGACGATCCTGTTACTGCTGGTGCTGGCGGCCACCCTGGGGGTGGGCGACATGCGCCAGGTGCTCTATCTGAGCCTGCACATCAGCTACTGCCTGTGGTGGCTGATCGAGCAATGGCTCTTTCCTCTGCGGAAGGAGCAGCTCTTCACCGAGCGGGTGGGCCTGGGAGGCTTCGTGATGGCCCTGCTCTTCATCGGCGTGCTCTATGCCCTGCCGGGGCTGGCGGCCTTCCTCAACCCAGCCCCCATCGGCGCCGGCACGGTGGCCCTGGCGCTGGGGCTGTTCATCTTCGGGAGCCTGATCAACGCCACGGCGGACGTGCAGAAGATGACGGCCAAGGCCATGGGTGCCGGGCTGGTGGCGGATGGCATCTGGCGCAAGGTGCGCCACGTGAACTACCTGGGGGATCTGCTGCGCTACCTGAGCTTTGCCGTGGTGGCCGGCCTGGCCTGGGCCTACGTGGTGCCGGCCCTGGTGCTGCTGCTCTACCTGCAGCGGATCGGCCAGAAGGAGCGGCAGATGGGGGCGAAGTATGGGGAGTTTGCGGCCTATCAGGGCCGCAGCACGCGGCTGGTGCCCTGGCTGTGGTGAGCGTGCTGCGGATAGGCATGGGTGCGCTATTCGCCGCCCTGGTGCTCGGGGGCGGGCTGGCTCCCGCCGGCCGGGCCCAGATCACCGCTCCCCCTCCGCCACCGCTCCCGGCCCAGCCCGCCCCCGGGCCTGCCTCTCCGCCGCCGGCTCCTGGCCCCACGGAGAGCCCGGCCGCCCCACCAGCTGCACCTGCGGCGATCACCGCCGCCAACCCCCTGCGGGGG
>JBIIHR010000320.1:0-2621 GCA_044235655.1 Cyanobium sp.
CCACCCTGAAGGGGGTGGGGACGGTGACCCTGCCTCCCCTGCCCCCCGGGGGCCTGCCCACGGCCCAGGAACTGGCTCTGCCGCCCGATCCCTGCCCTGGCCGTCAGCCAGGAGGCCGTCAGGCCGGCCTGGCGTTGCTGGAGAGCTTTTTGGCGGAGCGGGGCCAGGGATATATGAAGGGCTTATCGAGCCCGATCACGGCGGGGGTGAGTTGCTCCCGGCTCTCCCCCCATCTGGCTTTCGGCACCCTCTCGATGCGGGAGATCGTGCATGTCAGCCGCCGCCGGCGGGGGCCCAGGGCCTTCGAGGAACGGCTCCACTGGCATTGCCATTTCATGCAGAAGCTCGAGAGCGAACCCGAGCTGGAGAAGCGCGAGGCCCATCCCGCCTTCGCCGGATTGCGCACCACCGATCCAGAGCGCCTGGCCGCCTGGAGCGAGGGCCGCACGGGCCTGCCTTTTGTGGATGCCTGCCAGAGGGCCCTGAACGCCGAGGGCTGGATCAACTTCCGCATGCGCGCCCTGCTGATGGCCGTGGCCAGTTATCACCTCTGGATCCACTGGCGCGACAGCGGCCTGGTGCTCGCCCGCCGCTTCGTGGACTACGAGCCGGGGATCCACTGGATGCAGTGCCAGATGCAGGCCGGCACGACGGGCATCAACACCGTGCGCCTCTACAACCCGGTGAAGCAGGGGCTGGATCACGACCCCACCGGCACCTACGTGCGCCGCTGGGTGCCGGAGCTGGCGGGGGTGCCCCTGGCCCACCTGCACACCCCCTGGACCATGACGGCCGTTGAGCAGGAGGCCGCCGGGTGCGTGCTGGGTGTGCACTATCCCGCCCCGATCGTGGATCACCAGCAGGCGGCCCGTGAAGCCCGGGATCGGGTGTGGGCGGTGCGGCGGGGGGCAGGCTTCCGGGAGCGGGCCGATGCCATACAGGAGCGCCATGGGTCCCGCCGCTCCGGGCTGGCCACCCCCCGGGCGGGGGTGAGCCGGCGGCGACGGCAGGAGGCCAGCCCGGGCCAGCTCACCCTCTTCTAAGGCCCATAGAGTTGGTCCGCTGCTCTCCGCTGATCCCCTCCGATGCGAACGATTGCCCTGGCCAACGGCGATGCCATGCCGGCTCTGGGCCTGGGCACCTGGCGGGCGGAACCGAGCGCCGTGGCCACGGCCGTACGCCTGGCCCTGGAGCTGGGCTATCGCCACATCGATGCGGCCGCGATCTATGGCAATGAGGCGGAGATCGGCGAGGCCCTGGAGCAGGCCTTCGCCGATGGGGTGGTGCGCCGGGAGGATCTCTGGATCACCTCCAAGCTCTGGTGCGACTGCCACGCCCCGGAGGATGTGCGCCCCGCCCTGGAACGCACCCTCGCGGATCTGAGGCTCAGCCATCTGGATCTCTATCTGATGCATTGGCCGGTGGTGTTGCGCGCCGGGGTGCAGTTTCCAGAGAAGGGGGAAGACCTTGTGGCCCTGGAGGAGCTGCCCCTGGCCCCCACCTGGGCGGCCATGGAGGATCTGCAGAGCGCCGGCCGCTGCCGCCACATCGGGGTGTCGAATTTCAGCCAGGCCAAGCTGCAGGGCCTTCTTGATGGGGCCCGGCTGGCACCAGCGATGAACCAGGTGGAGCGCCATCCCTACCTGCAGCAGCCGGAGCTGCTCGCCTTCTGCCAGGGCCATGGCATCGCGCTCACCGCCTACTCCCCCCTGGGCGCCGGCAGAACCGACAAACCCTCCCCCGTGCTGGCCGATCCCCTGATCGCCTCCCTCGCCGCCGAGCGGGGGGCCACCCCCGCCCAGATGCTCCTGGCCTGGGGCCTGGCCTGCGGCACGGTGGTGATCCCCAAGGCCCTGGGGCGCGAGCACCTCGCCGCCAATCTGGCCGCCCAGGATCTGGAGCTGGATCCAGACGCCATGGCCCAACTGGCGGCCCTGGATCGGGGGGAGCGGTTTGTGGACGGCAGCTTCTGGTTCATGCCCGGTAGCCCCTACACCGAAGCGAACCTCTGGGATGGCCCTCCCCGCTGAGCAGGGGCACCAGGGGTCCGGGTGGGCGGCACAATGGCCCCTTCTCTGTGATTTCGCCATCCGTGCTGGAGATCAGCCCCCACCAGGTCGAAGTCACCGAAACCCTGCTCCAGGTGGGGTGCTTCCTGGTGATCTTCGTGGCGGCCCGCACCCTCTCCGAACTCACCGTTCGGCTCCAGCTCCCCACGATCCTCGGCGAGCTCGTGGCGGGCGTGCTGGTGGGCGCCTCCGGGCTCCATCTGATCGTGCCGCCAGATGTGCAGGCCCAGCTCAGTGATGGGGCGGCAAGCCTGGTGGGATCGCTGGCGGGGATTGGCCCGGAGGCCGTGCGGGAGGTCTACCGGGACACATTCCCGAATTTGGAGGCGATTTCTGAGATCGGCCTCTTTGCCCTGCTGTTCCTGACGGGACTGGAAAGCGAGTTGGATGAACTGGTGGCCGTGGGCGGGCAGGCCACCACCGTTGCCGTCACCGGGGTCGTGCTGCCCTTCGCTCTCGGCACCGCAGGGCTCTACTACCTGTTCCATGTGCCCCTGATTCCTGCCGTGTTTGCCGGGGCGGCCATGACGGCCACCTCCATCGGCATCACGG
>JBIIHR010000322.1:0-2618 GCA_044235655.1 Cyanobium sp.
GTGGTGGCGCAGCTCCTCCACCAGGGTTGCGAAATGGCTCCACAGAAAGCCACCGGGCTCCGGGGTGCCGGTTCCGGGCAACACGCCGGGGTCGAACCAGTCGAGGTCCACGGTGAGGTAGAGGGGCCGGCCCCGGAGGGGCTTGAGGGCTTCGGCCATCTGTTCGATGGCCACCAGCCGGCCGCTCTGGCGCAGCTCCACGAATTCCGGACGGGTGCCGCTGCGGATCGCGATCTGCAGCAGGGTGCGGCTGGGCAGCACCTCCAGGCAGCGGCGCATGGCGCAGGCATGGCTGTGGCGACTGCCCAGGTAGGTGTCGCGCAGATCGGCGTGGGCATCCAGCTGCACCAGCACCAGGTCGGGATGGCAGGTGGCAACCGCCGCCACCGCACCGCTGCTGATCGAATGCTCGCCACCGAGCATGAGGGGGGCCAGGCCCAGCTCCAGCACGGCTCGGGTGGCCTCCTCCACGGCGGCCACCACCGGCTTTGGATCACCGAAGGGGATCGCCACGGCCCCCAGATCGGCGAAGGCCAGGTCTTCCAGATCGCGGTCGAGCTGGGGGCAGTAGGTTTCCAGGCCGCCGCTCACCTCCCGGATGGCTGCCGGGCCGAAGCGGGTGCCCGGCCGGAAGGAGGTGGTGCCGTCGTAGGGCACGCCGAAGAGGCCCACCCCGCAGCCCGCCGGAGCGCGCCGGCTGCCCAGGTAGAGGGCGCCGTCGGTGTCGAAGAGCGCGGCGTTCATGGCGTGAGGAGAGCCCGTTCGATGGCGGCGGGGATGGCGTCGAAGGCCCCGTGCTGCCAGCGGGGACTCCAGATGTCGCACCCCTCGCCCACGGCTGCAGCCCGCTCCGGCCTGGGCGTGCGGTAGCGGGGACCATCGGGGGCGGCGAAGGTCCAGCTCCACCAGCCGCTGGGATACATGGGCACCCAGCCGTAGAGCGGATCGGCATGGCCGAACACCTCCCGCAGCAGCTTCACCATGGCGAGATGCACCTCGCGGAAGGCCTCCGGCGATTCGCTCTGGGTGGCGAACACGCCGCCGGGCTTGAGGATGCGGCGGCACTGCTCGAAGAAGGCCTGGTTGAACAGCCCTTCGGCGGGGCCGGCCGGATCGGAGCCATCCACGATCACCACGTCGTAGCTGGCGTCCGGGGCCTCGGCGGCCCAGGCGATGCCATCGCCCACGGTGAGGTGGAAGCGGGGATCGCTCCAGCAGCCCCCGCCGATGGAGGGCAGGTGCTGCTGGCTCCACTCCACCACCAGGGGGTCGATCTCCACCAGGTCGAGGTGCTGCACACCGGCGTGGCGCAGGCATTCCCGGGCGGTGCCGCCATCGCCGCCGCCGATCACCAGCACCCGCTCGATCCCCTCGGCGCCGCAGAGGGCCGGATGCACCAGCGACTCGTGGTAGTGCCGCTCCTGCCGTTCGGCGGTCATCCAGCAGCCATCGAGCAGGAGGCCCTTGCCGTAGCGCTCGCTCTCGATGATCGTCACCCGCTGAAAGGGGCTCTGCCCTTCGGCGATCACCCGGCCGGCGAGGCCGTAGCGCACCCCCTGGTGGATCTCATCGATCCAGCCGGTCTTGGGGGGTGGCCCCTGGGTGCTCTCGGACATCGGCCCTGGTGTTGCTCTCTCCCAGATTTGCGCATCGCCGGGGGGGGCGCCTCAGGAGCCGCCATCCGTCAGCCCGTAGAGGCCATAGAGGGCCGGCCGGGCCAGCAGGGTGCGACGAATCTGGCTGGGGGAGGCCGGGAACTGGGTGGTGACCTGCAGACCCGCCGTGGCCGGATCCTTCTGGCTGCGGAGGATCGTTTCGCTCACCCCCAGACCCAGCAGCTGCCCCTGCAGGTTGTCGTGGCCGTAGTGCACCCCCAGGAACACCCGGCTGGCGCCATTTTCCAGCTGGGCCTGGGAAAAGGTGCGCACCGCCCGGCTCTCCACCTTGCCGGTGCCGCTGTTGGTGCCCGTCATCCAAGGGAGGTTGCCCAGGGTGACGGTGGATCCATCGGGCACGATCCGGTCTCCGAAGAAGGCCCGCAGCATCTCGAAGCCGGCGGCTCCGCTGGCGCTGTGGCCGGAGGTGTTGGAGGGGTGGCTGGGGGTGGCCGCCAGGGGCCGCCAGGCGCTGTAGCCGTTGGCGACCCGTCCGTCGGCGTCCGCATTCAGGGCGGTGATCGGTCGCCAGAAGAGCTGCTGGTATTTGGAGGCGAAGGCGAGGATGCGGCTGTCCGCCAGGGTGTTGTGAAGGGCGGCGAACAGGCGGGCGTTCTGCACCAGGCCCAGGTTCCGGGCCCGGGAGGCCCGTTGGGCCGCCTCCAGCACAAACACCTCCACGTCCTGCTTGTAGTAAAGGGCCTGGGCGGTCTGGTCCGGGCTGCGGAGCGTGGAGGTGTCGGATCCCACGCCCTTCACATGGGCCAGCTCGGCCCGGTATTCCGGACTGCCTACCCGCAGGGGGGAGGGCACCTCCCGCAGCAGCCTGGTGCCATCTTCCGGCCCCAGGCTGAAGGGTCTCACCGTTGGCCAGTTGGCGTCGATGCCGGGTTTGCCCAGGATCCCCCGGCCGCTGGCATCAAACCCTGTGGGGGCACCGGTGGCGGGGTTCACCCCCTGGGC
>JBIIHR010000323.1:0-2612 GCA_044235655.1 Cyanobium sp.
GGCCAGGGCTCGGGTGAACTCCACCGCCCCCGGGATCGGATCCCCCAGATCTTCGGCCCCGCGCCCATAGGTGCGATCCGCCAGCACTCCATCCACATCCAGGCACACCCGGGGCTTCTGGGAGCTGGCAAAGCGTCGTTTGCGGGCGGCTGCCGTGCGCCGGGTCTCGGAACGACCGGTTTCCACTGCAGGGTTGGAGGCGTTGGCGGCCGTCTCCAATGCGTCGGCATCCGGCACCGGCGGTGGCGGCCCTGGGATGGCCTGCAACATGGCATCAATGGCCGCATGCCCCTCGAGCCAGGGATCGCTGAGCCAGTCCTCCCCGCTCCAGAGACGGGAGTAGTGGGGCTGGGTATGGTGCATGCCAGGCAGGCGAAACCAGGCGTTGAGGCTGCCGGGCTTGGGTTGCTTGGGAAAGATTTCCGGCTCTTCCTCCAGGTGATGGCGCTCCCAGGTGGTGGCCAGGGCCTTCACCATGGCCCACACATGGGCGGTGGGGGCGGGCTCAGCCAGGAGCACCCAGAGGTGGTAGCCCCCCCTGCCACTCGAATCGAAGAGCAGGGGGTCGTAGCCCCGCTCCGCCAACAGCCGCCACCACTCAAGGGCGCCAGCGAGATTGCGCCGAGCACGCTCCGGGGCCCCCACCGCCTCCAGGTCGTGGTTATCGATGTCGATGGCCAGCCAACGGCTGGTGCCTTCCTTGCTCTCGGCATGCAGTCCGATCAGCTGGGGCCGATGCTGGCGACGGCTGGCGAAATGGCGCGCCAGTTTGTCGAGGGTCACCATGTCCTCTCCCCGCATGGAGGCGATCGGCAGGGTCATGGCCTTGTAAGACCGGCCCTGCTCTAGGGCCTCATGGGGGGCCAGAAGGGAGTATTGCCCCCAAACATCCTTGCGATTCACCAACCGTTCCATGGCCCAGTCGGCCAGATCCTGAGAACGGACTTTCCACTCCTCGCCGATGATCGCTTCGCTGGCCGCCATGGGCAGGCATCAGGCCCGGCCTTGAGGGGTGGCCAGGGAGGGCCGCAGGTTGCCCAATCCAGCGAGGAACATGGGGATGAACTGCTCCACCAGCTTTTCCGGCTTCTCCTCCATCACCCGCTTCACGGCAAACAGGCGGGATTTTGTCAGATCCGGAGAAAGCAGGGCCTGGGGCAGCCGCTCGAGCACGTAGGCCGGACGCTCCCAGGCGGGGAGGGTGTTGGCAATCTCCACCAAGTTCCCCAGGCGACGCAGCTCCGCCCCGGCGGTGATGTCCATACCGGCCTCGAAGGCGGCATGTTCAATCATGAAATACTTGCGCTTTGCCGCCTGAACCCGAGCCCGGTGGTCGGCACTCTGGCTAGCTATTTTCCCCAACCAGCGGCTTCCCCAGCTCACGTGGGCGGCTTCTTCAGGCAGGATTTTTTCCAGGGTTTCCCGGATGCGTTGATTTTCTTCCGTGGCCGGAGCCTGGCGCAGGGCGCTGATATGGGCCGAGAAGGCCTGGCACCCACGCTTTTCCGTGGCGTTGATGGAGGCCAGGGCAGCGATGAGGGCATTTTCCCGCTGGGCTGAACCTCCGCTGCTGTCCTCCACGCTGATGTCGAGCAAACGGTTGAGCTCGTCGATATAGGAGCCGCTCTTGGGGTTGCCGATCTCCTCTCCCATCTCCACCAGTAGATCTGTGAGCCACACCGCATGGCGCGCCTCATCGCTCACGTGGTGGGAGAGGTCGCGCACCAACTCCTTGGGCTGACCATCCAGGGCTTCCATCAGAGCGGTGAGCTCCTGGCAGGAGCGCTGCTCATTGAAGCGGTAGCTGTTGAGAAAAAGAACCTGAATCTTTCGCTCTTTCACCACCTCGGCCATCATCTGTCGGGGGCCGATGGTGTTGAGAATCTTGCGGGGATAGTTGACGGCCATCGGCGGACTTTTGGTGGTCGCTGTTGGGATGGATGGTAACGGGATCAAGCCACAACAGCGGGCAGGATGGACATAGGGTGAGAAAACCTGCCCCAGCTCTCCCCTGCCCCGTGAGTGCTCCTCCCCCCCTCATGGTGCTGGGCACCAGCAGCGGAGCAGGCAAGTCCCTGATGAGTGCCGCCCTCTGCCGGGTGCTGCGGCGTCAGGGACACACCCCTGTGCCCTTCAAGGGGCAGAACATGAGCAACAACGCCTGGGTGGATCCGGGTGGGGGTGAAATGGCCTATTCCCAGGCCATGCAGGCCTGGGCAGCCCAGTTGGAGCCTGTCTGCGCCATGAATCCGGTGCTCCTGAAACCCCAGGGTGACAGCACGAGCGAAGTGATCCACCTGGGGAAATCGGTGGGCCTCACCCGCGCGGAGCACTACTACCGCGATTGGTTCCGGCCGGGGTGGAAGGCGATCCGCGAGGGGCTCCGCCAGCTGCGGGAGAGCCATCCCCAGGGCCGACTGGTGTTGGAGGGGGCGGGTAGCCCCGTGGAGGTGAACCTCCAGGCCCGCGACCTCACCAACCTCCGACTGGCCCAGTATTTACGGGCCAACTGCCTCCTGGTGGCAGACATTGAACGGGGTGGGGTGTTTGCCCAGGTGGTGGGCACCCTGGCCCTGCTCCGACCGGTGGAACGGCCCTTGATCAAAGGGGTA
>JBIIHR010000324.1:0-2608 GCA_044235655.1 Cyanobium sp.
CAGCCCCTCGAGGGCAATGGTGCGGGAGGTGCTGGGGTCAATGTCGCCTTCCCGGCGTTGCACCTGGGCTTCGAGCCCCTCCTCCCCCTTGTAGAACTTCTCCAGGTAGGGAAGCCAGGGTGTCTTGCCGGCGGAGATGTCATCCAGGCTGCTCTCCATGCGGGCGGTGAACCCAGGATCCACCAATTCCGGGAAGTGCTGCTCCAGCAGAGCCGTGACCGCAAAAGCCGTGAAACTGGGGATCAGGGCATTGTTCTGCAGGGTGGCGTAGCCCCGGTCCTGGATGGTGCCGATGATGCTGGCGTAGGTGGAAGGTCGGCCGATCCCCTCCTTTTCCAGGGTCTTGACCAGGGCCGCTTCGCTGTAGCGGGCGGGCGGCTGGGTTTGGTGTCCAAGGGCCTCCACCCCTTTGCAGGTGGGGATCTGCCCCACCACCAGCGCCGGGAGCAGCACCTCCTGACCCTCAAGGGCCGCATCGGGATCGTCACTGCCCTCCACATAGGCCCGGAAGAAGCCGGGGAAATCAATGCGCTTCCCACTGGAGCGGAAGGTGGCCTCCGCAGCTTCCAGATCCACGGACAGCAGGGTGAGCCTGGCGTCGGCCATCTGGCAGGCCACTGTGCGTTTCCAGATGAGCTCGTAGAGGGCCAGGTCCCGGCCGTCCAATCCGGTCTCCGAGGGGGTGCGGAAGGCCTCGCCCGCGGGCCGGATCGCCTCGTGGGCCTCCTGGGCATTCCGGGCCTTGGTCTGGAACTGGCGGGGGGCGGGGGAGAGATAGTCCTTGCCGTATTTGCTGGCCACACAGCTGCGGGCGGCCTGCACGGCCTGATCCGAGAGATGGACCGAGTCCGTGCGCATATAGGTGATGAAGCCCCGCTCATAGAGCGCCTGGGCCGTGCGCATGGTGTCCCTGGCGGAGAGACGGAGTTTGCGGTTGGCCTCCTGCTGCAGGGTGCTGGTGGTGAACGGGGGCACCGGTTTGCGCACGGTGGGCTTTTCCTCCACCGCTTTCACCTTCCAGGGAGCCTGTTGCACCCGCTCCTGAAGGGATCGGGCCTCCTCTTCGCTCAGGAGCTTGACCTTGCTGCCGCTCTTGAGGGAACCGGTGGCCTCATCAAAATCACTGCCTCCAGCCACCCGGTCCTTGCCCACATGGGTGAGCTTGGCCTCAAAGGCCACCGCCTGGATGTCCAGAGCGGCCTTGAGATCCCAGTAGCTGCCGCTGCGAAACGCTCTGCGGGCCTGCTCCCGCAACACCAGCAGCCGCACCGCAACGGATTGCACCCGACCGGCGGACAATCCCCAAGCCACCTTCTTCCACAGCAAGGGGGAGAGGGTGTAGCCCACCAGACGATCCAGGATGCGCCGGGTTTCCTGGGCGTGCACCAACTCCATGTCGATGGACCGGGGCGTTTCCAGAGCTTTCTGGATCGCCGGTTTGGTGATCTCGTGAAACACCATCCGCCGCACGGGCACCTTGGGATCCAGGAGCTGCTGCAGATGCCAACTGATGCTTTCTCCTTCCCGATCCTCATCCGTCGCCAGCAAGAGCTGCTCGGCACCCTTGAGAGCGTCCTTGAGTTCCTTCACCACCTTCTTCTTATCCTTCGGCACCACGTAAAGGGGCTCAAAGTTATGGGCCGTATCGACGCCGAGGTTGGCCCACTTTTCGGCCTTGTGGGTTGCAGGAATTTCGCTGGCGTTGTTGGGGAGATCGCGCACGTGCCCCATGGAGGCCTCGACCCGGAAATCCTTGGGCAAGAAGTTCCGGATGGTGCGGGCCTTGGTGGGGCTCTCGACGATCACCAGGGTGTGCGCCACAGGAGATGGATCAGACCGGTTGTCCCTCTATATCGCATCGGGGCGCCCTTCGGGGCAACGTTTCGCGAATCAGCCGCCCGCAGGAGGCGCCTAAACCCGTCGCCAGCGCCGCTACAGTCCGCTTCAACGCTTGATCCATCACTGTGGTTGCCGACATCGGTTTGCAGTTGAACGCGGCAGCGATTGCCCCGGAATCCGCCGTCTTGATTGCCCTTGTGGCCTGTCTGCTGGTGGATCTCGCTGGTGAAAAAACCGCTAGCCGGTGGGTGCCGCCCCTCTGCTACCTAGGGCTGGGAACCGCCCTGGTGCTGCTCGCGCTCCAATGGAATGGGTCGCTCGAACCCTCCTTCCTTGGTGCCTTTCTGGCGGACAATCTGGCCATCGCCTTCCGAGCCGTCGTTGCTGGCTCCACCTTGATCTCCCTGCTGCTGAGCTGGCGGTATGTGGAACAAAGCGGCACCCCTCTCGGGGAGTATGCCGCGATCCTTCTGGCCGCCACCCTCGGCGGGATGTTCCTCTGTGGCGCCACAGATCTGGTGAGCATCTTCATCTCCCTGGAAACCCTTTCCGTGGCGAGCTACCTGCTTTCGGGCTACATGAAACGGGATGCCCGCAGCTCCGAGGCCGCCCTCAAATACCTTCTGGTGGGCTCAGCAGCCGCTGCGGTGTTCCTCTACGGCGCCTCCCTGCTGTACGGCCTGAGTGGGGGCAACACGGGGCTGGAGGCCATCGGTGTGGCCCTGGGTAGCAGCAGCGCTCCGATCGCCGCCCTCTCCCTGGTGTTCGT
>JBIIHR010000325.1:0-2602 GCA_044235655.1 Cyanobium sp.
GACCGATGACTGCGGTGTGCAGCGACTGGTAACCGTTGGGCTTGGGCAGGCCGATGTAGTCCTTGAAGCGGCCAGGGATGGGCCGGAACGTGTCATGCACCACGGCCAGGGCGCGGTAGCAGCTTTCTACGGAGGGGCAGAGGATGCGTACGGCGGCGATGTCGTAGAGCTCGTGGAAGGCCTTTTGCTGCCGCTGCATCTTGCTCCAGATGCCATAGAGGTGCTTGGGGCGGCCGTGCACCTGGCACTCCCCCAGGCTCACGGCCTGGAGGCGATCCCGCAGCAGACCAGCGGTCACCGCGAGCCGTTCCTCCCGCTCGCTGCGCTTGGTGGCCACCGCCTGCTGGATCTCGCGGTAAGCCTCGGGCTCGAGGATCTTGAAAGCCAGATCCTCCAGTTCCCATTTGAACCGGCCGATGCCCAGACGGTTGGCCAGGGGGGCATAGATCTCCCGGGTTTCCCGGGCAATGCGCTGTTGCTTCTCGGGTTTGAGGGCCCCGAGGGTGCGCATGTTGTGGAGCCGATCGGCGAGCTTCACCAGCACCACCCGGATGTCGCTGGCCATGGCCAGAAACATCCGCCGCAGGTTTTCGGCCTGGGCCTCTGTGTGGTTGGTGAAATGAATACCTCCAAGCTTGGTGACTCCCTCCACAAGGGCCCGCACTTCGCAGCCGAAATGGGCCTCCACCTCCTCCGGCGTCACCTGGGTGTCTTCCACCACGTCGTGCAGGAAGCCGGCAGCGATCACGGCCGCACTGGCGCCGATGTCCCTCAGCAGATCCGCAACAGCGATGGGATGGACGATGTAGGGCTCACCGGTGGCCCGGAACTGGCCCTCATGCAGCTGGAAGGCGAAGTCGAAGGCGGAGGCCAGCAGGGCTTCCGTATCGGTGGGGCAGCTGTCGCCCGAGCCCGGGGGCACATGCCGAACGCATTCCTGCAACCACTCCGGCAGGGGCACGCCGTAGTCGGCAGGCTCATGGATCAGGGTGCGACGCAGGGGGAGTGAATCGGGAGGGGCTGCGGTTGCTGGAGCAGGCCCCTGTCCTTCCGCTGAATCCTCACTGGCGCACTCGGCCTTTGGAGCGATCCGATCGGGGACGGTCCTGAGCATCGACCTCCTCGGGCTTGCCCCATGGTAGTCAGCTCGCAACCCCTCAGAGCGCTAACCGCCAAGGCCACGGAGAGCGCGGGCGGTTCCGTCCTGGGCTGCCACAATGAATGGAACCTCGCTGTCCTTGCGTGTCGCTGCCAGCCCTTCAAGCCTTTGCCGCCAGTGTTGGTTCCGATCCCCAGCTCCAGAGGAAGCTGGAGGCGGCCGCCGGGCTGGATGAGGTGGTTGCCATCGCCGCAGCCCATGGACACACGTTTAATAAGTCCACACTCCTGCGGGCCCACGCAGAGGCGGTGGCCAAAGCTCCGGATCACAAGCTGGAGGCTCTCAATAGCTGGGGCGATGCCCTGATGCACTGTTTCGGGGCGAGCGAGAACGACTGAGGATCCACCGATCGACCGTCCGTCTCCACTTTCGATTCGCCCTCTGGATTCCGAGTCGCTCGTGCTGCTTTCCCTCGGCACCGTGGGTGTGCTGACTGCAGCCTGGGCTCTTCTCTGGCCCGTACCCACCGAGGTGATCGGCCGTGGTGTCGTCATCGTTCCGGGGGGTGCCAGCGTGATCGATGCCCGGGCCGAGGGGCAGATCCTGGAGCTGCCAGTGGCGGTGGGCCAGGAGGTGCGGCGCGGCCAGCCGCTGGTGCGCCTCTTTCTTCCGGCGCTGGAGCAACAGGTGCGACGCCAGGAGAAGGATCTGGCGGAACTCATCCGAATCGACAACGATCTCAACCGCCGGGATGCCGCCCGGCTGACGGCCGCCGGGCGGGTCCGGGACACAGCCCTGGCGAAGCTGGAGGACGACAGGCGCCGCTACGACCGCCTGCGGAGGGTGTATGACCAGAAAGTGGCTGATTTCCAGCACCTCGCCCGCCGCGAGGTGGTGGCCCCCCTGGCACAGGAGGTGGTGGCGACCGAGGATCGGGCCACGCAGCTGGAGACCGATGTAGCCGAACTGCGCATCCGGGAGCAGCAGGCGATCGATGCCTGGGAAGCCGTGAAGCTGGCGGTCGACACCGAGACCCAGCGCCGCCGCTTTCGCATCAATGATGTGCGCCGCAGCCTGAAGGTCACTGAAGCCCGCCTGGCCTACGAGAGCACGCGCAACGCCGAACGGGATGGTCGCCTCCTCGATCTGCAGGTGGTGCGGGGCCAGACCGTGCGCCCCGGGGAGAGGCTGGGTACCCTCGCCGGGGGGGATGGGGCCTTGCAGGCGGTGGCCTACTTCGCCCCGGCCGATGCCCGCCGCCTGAGGTCAGGTCTGGCCATGGAGGTGGTGCCTGACTGGAAGGAGCGCGGGCGCTTCGGCGGCATTCAGGGGCGGGTGAACCGGGTCAGCCTGCTGCCTGCCACTCGGGAGGATGTCAGCACCACCATGGGTAATCCCCAGCTGGCCGAAGCCCTCGTTCGCCGGGGGCCCGTGATGCGCACCACCATCGATCTGCTTCCCGCCGTCGACCGGTCCTCCGATGGGGCACCCCCCAAGGGGGAC
>JBIIHR010000326.1:0-2586 GCA_044235655.1 Cyanobium sp.
GGAGGGATCGCCAATCGCCACAGGCCAGGAGCCCATCACCTTGCCGTTCTCCAGCAGGCTGATCTGGCGCTTGCCCAGCTCCAGCAGAATCTCCCGGTTGCTGGTGATGGCCGCTGTGGCAGGAGCTGCCATGGGCCTGAGCGGACCAGGGGCAGATCCGGAAGGTTGCTGCTGGCTCGCCGGCGTGGTGGTGGTGGCAGAGGTGGCCGGGGGGAGATTCACCACGGTGGTCCCTGCAGCCTGGGGAGCAGGGCTGGTCAGCGGCGGCGGGGGCTCTATGGCCTGAACGACGAAGGGCTCGCCGATCAGGCCCGGACTGGCCAGGGCCAGCGTGGCGACTAGGGGGCGGAGGAAGCGTCCCATGGCAGGCAAGTGGGGAATGGTGAGGCGGTAGGCCTTAGCCAACCAGCTTTGGATCGATCGTCTCGGTATAGCGCGCCTCGCACTCCTTGATGATGCGGACAGCTTCAGAACTGTCAAAGAACCCATTCACCTTGCAGGTGCCTGGTTTTTTGAGGTCTTTGTAGTGCTCCCAGTAGTACTGGGTTTCCTTGAGCCAGTGGGCACCCAGTTGCTGGTAGTCGGTGATGTGATCCATGCGTTTGTCATCCGCCAGAACCGCAATCACCTTGTCGTCCACTTCACCGCCATCATCAAATTTCATGATGCCGATGATGCGTGCCTCCACCAAACTGCCCGGAACAAGAGGCTCCGTGACGCCTACAATCTCTATATCCAATGGATCGCCATCCTCATCCCAGGTGCGAGGAATGCAGCCATAGGCAAAGGGATAGGAGAGGGAGGAATAGCCCACCCGATCCAGCTTGAGGTGGCCCGTTTCGGTGATGAGTTCGTATTTGTTGATCGTCATGGAGTTGAGCTCCACGATGGCATTGAGCCGCAGCTCACCCTCATCGGCAAAGGCCGGCAGCACATGCAGCAGGTTGAGCATGGTGCGGCTGGGGGCGTGGTCGATGTTCGCCATGGCGATCGTCAGAGCGGCGCCATCTTAAGGAGCGGTCAGCGGCCGCCCTCGGTGAGGGCGTGCACCTTCGCCCGGAGATAGGTCAGGAAGGGTTGGGCGCTCAGGGGCTGGCCGCTCACGGCCTGCACCAGCTCCTCCCCGTTCACCAGCCGTCCCAGGGGCCACACGTGCTGGCCCAGCCAGGCCCGCAGAGCCTGCTCCTCGCCGGCTGCGATCGGAGCCCCCAGGGGGCCGATTGCCGCCTCCATCGCCTCGGCCAGTTGGGCGCTGATCAGGTGGCCCAGGGCGTAGGAGGGGAAGTAGCCGAACAGGCCTTCGGCCCAGTGGATGTCCTGCAGGCAGCCCTCCCGATCCGTGGGCGGCACCAGGCCCAGGAGGGCTTCCATGCGCCGATTCCACTCCGTGGGGAGGTCTTCCACCGCCATGTCCTGCTCCAGCAGGGCCAGTTCCAGCTCGAAACGCAGCACGATGTGGAGGCCGTAGCTCAGTTCATCGGCCTCCACCCGGATCAGGCCGGGCCTGAGGGGATTGAGGGCCCGCCAGAAGTCCCGCGAGCCGCCCCAGGGATCGGCCCCGAGCCCGGCGGCAAACCGTGGATGCCAGCGCTCGGCGAAGGGCTGGCTGCGGGCCACCCGGCATTCCCAGAAGAGCGACTGGGATTCATGCACCCCCATCGAGGTGGCTTCCCCCAGGGGCCAGGGGAAGTAGTGGGCGTCGCTCTGGGGCAGGCCCTGCTCGTACAGGGAATGGCCCCACTCGTGGGCCGTGGCGAGGAAGGCGGAGAAGGGCTGGCCGGGCACCACCCGCGTGGTGATGCGGAAGTCCTGCGGGCCCACGGTGCAGGAGAAGGGGTGGGCGGAGCGGGAGCGCTGGCAGCGGCTTTCGTCGTAGCCCCAGCTGGTCAGCAGCTCGGAGCAGAGGCTCTCCTGGAGAGCTTCCGGCAACTCCACGGCCTCCTCTCTTTTCGCCTCTGGCCCGGCGGCCACCTGCTGCAGGAGCGGTGGGAGTTCGGCCTTGAGGGGGGCAAAGAGCTCCTCCAGGCGAGCCTTGCTGATGTCGGGCTCAAAGGGCTGGGCCAGCACCTCCCAGGGGCTGCGGTCCACGGGTTCGGCGGCGGCCAGTTGGCTCGCCTGCTGCCGGCGCAGGTGGATCAGCTCCCGGAGGGCGGGGGCGAAGGCGGCAAAGTCGTTGGCGGCCTTGGCTTGTTGCCAGATCGCATTGCCCCGCGACTGGGCCATGGCCAGGGCGCTCACGAGCGCTGGATCCAGGCACCGCTGGCGCTCCAGCTCCAGGCGCAGCAGCTGGAGGTTGCGGCGCACGGGAGTGGGGGCGTCGGGCCCGGCCTCCGCCTCGGCGGCGGCCACCAGGTCGGCATAGCCCTCGCTGCTCTGGCGCTCGTGGAGCTGGCCGGCCAGCAGGGCCAGCTGCTCCCCCCGCCAGGGGGCGCCGGCGGCGGGCATCACCGTGTTCTGGTCGTAGTAGAGAGCGCTGCTGATGGAGCCCAGCAGGCGGGTGTGGTGCAAATGCTGATGGAGCCGTTCGAACGCGCTACCTGTTGACGGCATGGAGGTTGGTGATGAGCCTGGACTCCCAGCATGCTG
>JBIIHR010000026.1:0-8674 GCA_044235655.1 Cyanobium sp.
GCCATGAGACCCTCCCATCTGGCTCCCCCTATCGCGCGGGCGGGGAACCCATCTCTTGGCTCACAAGCATCCAGTTGTGGTCTTGCTATTGGACCTGGAATTGGTCTGGACTAATACGAGTGAGAGCCCTGAGATATCAAGTTTGCGACTGGGGCATTTTTGTGTCTTTAGAAAGGGCGGATGCTCGTTCTGCAGTCTGCTGATCTGTGTTAAAGACAGATCAGCAGATCCTTCAATTCCCTGGTATGGCTTGCTTCTTTATTGGCCAAACGGAATTGGACAAACCTCATTTTCCCCAGGATTCCGTTCGATGGCGAGGATCACCTGAATCCAGTACACATAGAGCTAGCTCAGCCAGAATTACACGTTTTCCAGGAATCACCTGTCTTGCTCTGGCCTAGGAATGGGACCCGATCTTCGTCTCATCCAAGATGAATTGGACATTCGCGTGACAATCTCGGTCGTCCATGGCAAGACCGATGATGCGTCCCATATCTAGTCCAGCAGGAGTCGGCTGCGGCGACTAAGCGCCAGCAGGCCTGGCTGAGCCAACCAATAAAAAAGTCTCAGAGGTATCAAACAAGACCAGATCTTGGTCTCGTCTTGCGTCCATTCTGGGCCGCTAGCAACCGCTCAGGCTTCCTGTGGCTTTGGTCGATACAACTCCTTCAACAGCTGGTAGGCCTCGTTGAGGCGACGCATGGCATCCAGGGAGCCACCGGAATCAGGATGATGTTTGAGGGCCATCTCTCGATAGGCATCCCGGATTTGGGTCAGTGTGACCCTTTGGCCCGGGTCTGTGGGCAACTGGAGTTGGCGCAGGGCCCCTTGAAGGGTCATGGTGGATTCCAGCGTCTGGAAGGAGGTGCCCCGTTGTCGCCGACGGAATCGGTGGACAAATCGGTGCATCAGGGTGGGAATCCGGAGCGGGAGTGTTTCCGCACTGAAGGGATCTTCCAGGACACCAGCGATCACCATGACCCCTTCCAGACTCGGGGTGTCCTCGCTCCAGCTGGGACCGAGATCACGCATCAGCCGTCCCGCGGCTGACCACGTGAACATCTTGCCTTCGCAAAGATCTGCATGGGGCCAGATGTCGTGGGCCAGCCAGCCCATGGCGGCCTCCACAACGGCGTCATTGGGGGGTTGGGCAAAGAGATTGAGCCAGTGGGTCTGTGCTTTCTCCAGACTTTGTTGCAGCAGACCTTCCGAGAGCTGGGGCCAGGGGGTCACGCCGTCAGATGAGGGTTCGGATTCGCCACCAGCAGCCAAACTCCGTTTGAGGTTTTGGGACCGCTTGCGAACAAAACCAGGGAGGTCGATCCCCTTGCTTGCAGGTTTGCCCTTTTTCAGAGGTGGACCGGGGGATTCCTCCGTCTCTGGCTCAAAGCGCCATCCCTCCATCGCCCCTTGACCTACACCCACAAGAACAAGAGCGGCACAGTCATCCAGGAGGTCGTCCTCCTGGGGTGGGGCCGCTGGGGTCGATGCCTCAGGGATGGTCGCGGAGGGGCTCGGCGAGAAAAGTTCCTCGAGAAGACGCTCCAGCACATCCCCCCGATTCCGTAGACCCCATTCCTTCTTCAACGCATCGATATGGTCGATCCTTTCCCTCGACAGCTCCAGGGTGAGGCGACGGCGTGATGGAGGGGAAGTATGGGTGGGTGGTTGATCCATGGGCGCTGCCTAGGGCGATTGTTGCCACAGCTCAAGCAGACGCCTCTGGACGTCCAGTGCGTCTCTGTAGCGATCAGCCAACCCCCCTCCGGAGCTGCGCTGGCGTTGGGGTGATGGTCGGGTGGGTGGAGGTTGAATCCAATTGGGAGTTGTGGGGTAGCGAAGGATCTCCGCGGGGGGGATGATCGGCCCCACCCTTGGGGGAGCGGATTTCCGGGGGGATGGAGCAGGCGGCCGAGGCTGCGGCGCTCCAGGATTCACGGTGGCCATGGGCTGCCTTCGCTCCCTCTGCTGCACCTCCGTGAGCTGGGTGGTTGGCACGATGCTGAGAAGGTGACCAGGAGTGGAGTCTGCCGGATAGACCAACGAGATGCGAACAGGTGTACTGCGGCCGGCTTCCAGTCGGAGGGGGGCCAAGGACAGGCTCTGCCCCGACCGCAATCCAACATGCACTGCCTGAAGACCCTCCGGTCTGCGGACTTCGATGGAGCCACGAAAGGCTGTGAAAGGGGCCCGCCCCGCAATGGGTGAAGGGTGGCTCAGAACAATGTCGTAGGCGCCTTGCCCAACCAGATTGAGGTCGACATCAAAGCGCACGCCGTAGGTGCCCACATTATCCAGAGCGGAATCCACCACCCGGGTGGCGAGCGGGTTGACCTGCACTTCACCTGTGCCGAAGTGGGTTCGCCTTGTGCTCGTCAGAGGCACATGGAGTGGGCCCTGCTGACTGAGATCGTGGTTGAGAGACGCCTGGTAATGATCTCCGATGGCTACTCCCCCCACCCGGGAAAAGATCGTCCCAGCGTGGATCTCAGAAATGCGCTGCAAATACACCCGTCCCGGAGCCAACCGGCCCTGATCCATGACGGCAAACAAATCCTCATCACTCTGAGGATTCTTGGCAGCTACCACCGCAATCTGAAACGGACCATCGCTGCGCCCTTTCAGTAGCGCATTGGCGATGCCAAGTGCTGGGAGCGGCGTACGAAAAAGCACCACACGCCCTCTAGGAGGCACGATCACCGTTTCTGTAAATTGGGGATCAAGACGTCCCCTGAGCAGCTGCACCGCTGTGGCATCCCCGGGACCTGTATTCCAGGGACGGGGGCCAAGGGGTCTTACCCCGAGCAGATGTTGGGCAAGATACGGTGCTTCAAAACTGTTGCGAACCGCACCTGCCGAAAATTGAATCCTGACCGGTTCCGTCTTGGGATTGACAAGAATAGCCGCAAGGGTGAGTTCACTACGTCGTTGCGATGCCGAAATGGAACCCCTGTACGTTGGAAAGTATTTGTGGTGTAAATGTAGTCCAAATTCTCCGTTAAAGGTATAGGCAGGCATCTCTACTGGCCTGCCATTTTCTGCTGCAAAAGCCGTCCCAGGAACCGTGCTGATGAGTAAACCAGGCCCTTCCACCTCTTCAGGCTGATTGGAGTGCAAGACGGGCACCCCATTGAATTGGCCCTTCAGGGGCACGGCGCGTTGGCCTTCCATCAGGGCGACATAGGACTGGGCCCATGCCCTAGGAGACAGGACAAGGACGGATCCAAAGGCCAGGCTCAGGAGCAAGCGGGCGGGGATGGGACGGAACACCGCAAGCACGTCGCGCTGGGGAGTGTCTCTAGGAAGCTGCCCATCATGGCGACTCGCGGCCCATCTGACCAAAATTCATCCACTCCGTCTCATTGGAAGGTTTAGGCCCGCTAGAACCATCCCAGTTCGGACCTGCCCCCATGTTTTCACCATTTGGCTTTTGCGCACCCCTGGCGGAGGATCCAGGGGTGCGTCATCTGCGTTACCAGGAGAGCAAGTTACGGATGCTCACCTTCTGGCGCGATGGGTTGGAGCGCCAGCTGGCAGCGGTGACTGCCGCGATGGCCACACTCGAGCAACAGATGGAGCGAGACCGCGGATCCGCACAGAACTAGTACATGGCGCCTGGGGAGGAGGGCACAGCTGGGTGCGCAGGCTTGCCAGACCGCGGTGCAGACAACGTTGCACGGTCATCGTGCTCACATTCAGGGCGGCTGCGGTGCGTCGATAGCTCCAACCCTTCAGCACCACTCCACGGAGCACTTGTTGGGTGCGGGGATCCAGCCCCTTCAACAGCTCCTCGACGCCCTCCTGGCTTCCTTGGTCATCCTCCTGGGGCTCCATGGCGGGAGAGGAGATCTGTTCGAGCAAGGCGGCATCGAGAGGGGCTGGCCGACATAGCTGGCGATGCCGTTGGAGGAGTTCCCATTGCTCCTCCGTCATCCCCAGACGGCGCCCCGGCTCCCTCCCAGCCCCAGACATGGGGTCACCCTTGGATATTTCCGCGCTGTTTTCCTCCATCCGCTGGAGGCGGATCTGCAACTCAGCTTGACGACGGGGCAGGCGAACGGGGGCGGCCACATCCCGGAGATAGTGGAGGATGGCCCCGCGGATGTGGGGCCTTGCAAAGGCCGAAAAGGGGGTTTCGGTTTCCGGGCGGAACAATTCCGCGGCCCTGATCAGGCCCATCAATCCCACCTGGATCAGATCGTCCTGGGGTTCAGGGCAGCGACGCCAGTAGTGATGGGCCACAGGCGGCACCAGGTGCCGATGGGCTTCTACAAGGGCATTACGGCGCTGGAGCGCCTTTATCGCGGTTGCAGACAGGTTGCCGGGATGGGGCAGGGGGCGTGGTTGGCGAGCGGTGCAGGTGTTCATGGGACAGCGTGTTCAGAGGTTTGTAGGCACCCGAGTCCAGAGCTCCCGTCCGTGAGGAGAGAGACCTTGGCTCCCCTCCAGATCAGCCTGCTTTGAGAGCCCTGACCAGCGAAAAAACACCTGATTTCCTTGCTTCTCAGCCTGACGGAGCTGCCACATCCTTCAGCAGGGCCCAGGGGCCATGGGTTCTCAGCCAGTCGAGATCGGACTGGGCGGTGCAAAGGAGAAATCCTGCAAAGCCAAGGCCATTGATGCTGAACCCAGCGCAATGCTCCTTCACCCGCCGAACGGTCAGGAACCAGCTGTCATCGAAGAGAATGTTGTAGGCGTGCTGGGGATCTTCAGGCCCATCAGGATCACCCAGATCCAGAAGAAGAGCGTGTTTGCGATACAGGGCAAGCAGATCCTTCCCCTCCCTGGCATCCCATCGGGCACTCAGGGCATAGCGCCAAGGCCATGGCTGGTGCAGATCCTGGAGCTGGTTCTCGAGCAGGGCAGCCAGAGGGCAACTGGCTTCCCCCTCCTCTCGGGGCAGGAGCTGGAGGTGACGGTGGGGTTGGCTGGCTCCCGCCGTCGGGCTGCTGTTGAAAAACCACAGCCCGCCGGTGTCAGCGGCCACATGGGCCACGGCTTGCCAGTCGGCCTGCCTGAGCCATCCGGCCTGGGGCTGCCATTGCTGGGTGATCAGCAACAAATGGGCAGGCTGAACCGGGTACTTGTTAAGAATCAGCACATGGCTGTGGCCAAGCCGCACAACCTCCAGGGGCTGGTCCCAAGGAAGAAAGGGGTTGGGCTTCGGACCCTGGTCCGTGAGATGGCGGGGGGGCGATCCTTCTAACCGCCGCAACAGGAACGGGGAGACCCCCTCGATCTGGAGCTCGGTGGTCCGTAGCGGCACCAGAGCCTGTTGATCGAGGGCCGCCAGGGTGACGGCCTTGGCGGCTTGCCAGTAGCCCTTAGCTCGCACCGACCTGCAGGCGGGCCAGGGAAGCCCCCTGGTAGTAGTGGGAGAGGATTTCATTGAACCGGAGCCCCTGCTGGGCCAGTTCCTGGGCTCCCGTTTGGCTCATGCTCGCCCCCAGATGGCTATGGGCCTCATCCACGATCTGCTGGGTGGCCGCATAAAGGCTTTCCACAATGCCACCCTGGTAGCTCAGAATCACCCCGGCCGTGGAGTTGGTGGCCTGCAAGGTCGGGTCAGACACCGTCTTGAGGCCTTCATAGTTCTGCCAACGGGTGGTGTCACCCAGGTGCCAATGGTCATGAGCGGGACGAGCCATGTGGGCCATGGCATAGGACCGGGCTGCCACCGCCTGGGCACGAAGGGCTTCCAGTCTCCATGAGGTCGGCATTTCCCCGCCCACAACCGAACTGACATAGCTCTCGAGGGGAAGGTGGTTCACCACCTGAACCCCATTGCCGGCTCGCAACACCCTGAGGCGACCGGCATAGGGCCGTCCATCCACCCGCAGCCCCCCGGCTGGACCAGGTTCGATCCACACCTCGGCCAAGGATCCCAGCAAATCACCTGCAAAAACGTCCCCGGGCTCGCCCTGACGGATCACTTGACCGTCCCGGCTTAGAACCCGCCAACCCCCGTCCCCGCCCACGCTGGGTTGGGTCGACACCTTCAGCAGGGCCACCCGGATCTCCAGATTGACCCCATTGTCGGGTTTGGTCTCGGGGAAGGGGGTACCGCCGCTAACGCCTCCAATCCGTCTGGCCTGGAGGGTGCCAGGGTCCGCTGCCGCTCCCAGGGGGGAAACCTTCCCGGAGGGCAGGGTGGTGTCTGCGGGGGGCCTTCTCTCTGGTGCTGGGGCCATCAGTGCATCCAGCACGTCACCCTGCTGGGACACGGCGGAGGGCCGCAATAAGCCCTGAGACGCAAAACCCATGCTGATGGCTGAAACGGCCAGGGGAGCCGTCAGCAGCAAAGGATGCTGGAGGGCCTGGGCCCCTAAGGAACGCAGACCCGTTCCCAATCGTCCAAGGCCTGAGAGGGGTCTGAGGAATGCCCTGGCTCGGCCCACAATGTGCCTTCCCACAAGAGATGCCCCGCACCAGTCAGGCGGATCATGCCTGAAGATCCGGCTTCGCACACCATCCCCCCCGGACGGTCGGAACATTGCCAGCCCACCACCCGCGGCCTCTGGAGTTCCCCCATCCAATAGGGAGCAACGAGGGCATGGGCCGATCCCGTGACGGGATCCTCGTCAATCCCCAGCCCCGGAGCAAAGAACCGCAACTGGTAATCCGCCTGCTGTCCCGCCACCTTCGCCAGCGCATTCCCTCCTGGCACCAGGGCCTGCATCAACACCAGCCCCTGCCTGGCAGCTCCCCTCAACTCTGCCTTCAACCCTTCCAGCTGGTGGAGGGGGGCTGAGGAATGGAGCAGAGCCACCTGATACCCCAGGGGAGAATGCCAGAACCTCAACGGTGCGTGTTGCAGCCTTTCAACGAGCAAGGTGATCAGATCCTCAGGGGCCTGCTGAGGCGCAAGGGCGAGGCGTGGCAGCTCGATCCATGCAAGGGGGGAACGAGCCCCTTTTGACGCCGCTGGGGAGGTCACAAGGCTCACCTGCAACGTTCCACTGCGGGTGAAAAAGGTGGCTGCCCCGCCTGGCGATAACACTTCCCAGGCACCAAGGGCCAGGGCAGCCGCCAGGGTGGCATGACCGCAGAGCTTCACCTCCTGGGATGGGGTGAACCAGCGCAGGCCCCATGCACCTCTTTGCAGCTGAAGCAGAAAGGCGGTTTCCGATTGCTGCAGGCTCCGCGCAACTTCTTGCATCCATGGGGCGGGAAGAGCTTTCTCGAGGAGCACCACGGCCGCTCCATTCCCCCCAAGGGGATGTTCGCTGAAGGCTTCTACCAAGGCTGCACGGCACCCCCTCACCACTGGAGCTCCTCCTGGCGAGGTTCCCTGTCCATTAGAGCCTGCACGGCGGCCGGGGCGGTGAGTTGCCCCTCAAGAAGCTGTACCACCTGACGACAGATGGGCAGGGTCCAGCCCTCCCGATCAGCAAGTTTCAGGGCCGCCCGGGCGGTGGCAGGTCCTTCCACGGTGGCCCCAATCTGATCCCGCGCACCTTCCTCGGAAGCCCCCGCAGCGAGAAGGAGCCCAAAGCGATAGTTGCGGCTGAGGGGGCTGTTTGCCGTCGCCAACAGATCGCCCAGACCGGCCAGTCCGTAGAGGGTGCTTGGTTGCCCTCCGAGGGCTTTCAGAACCAGGCCGGTTTCGGCCAACCCCCTGGTGAGAAGGGAGGCCTTGGCATTGGAGCCCAGGCCCAGCCCATCACTGATGCCCGCCGCAATGGCCATGACATTTTTCAGCGCCCCTGCCACTTCGGTCCCCAGGGGATCCTGATTGGTGTAAAGCCTGAGGTGGGGGGTCCGCAATTCCGCCTGCAGACGCTGGGCAAGAGTCCGGTCCGTGGAGGCAATCACACTGGCGGCGGGCAGACCTCTGGCCAGTTCCGTAGCCAGATTGGGCCCACTGAGGGCGGCCATGGCGGCGCCTGGCAACTGGCGCTCCCAGAGCTGGCTGGCGCTGCAGAGTTGGGCCGGATCAATGCCTTTGCTGCAGCTGAGCAGGGGCAACCCCTTGGGCCAGCTCGGGGCCAGTTGGCTCGCCAGGGCAGGTACACCGGCCATGGCCACCGCCGACACCACCAGCTCTGCTCCGGAAAGGCTGTGTTGCGGGCTCTCTCCGGTTCGTCTGGTCCATGTGATGAGCTCGTGCCCCTGGGCACGCCAGAGATCTGCCAAGGTGCTCCCCCAAGCGCCCAGTCCCAGCACGGTGATGCGCAGGATGACCTGCTCCTCTCGATCTCCTGCCATCATGCGATAAGCCATCGCACCGCCTGTGCCAGCCAGTGACGACGCCCCCCGTCCCTGGCAGACCTGGGAGGGTCATGCCCTGGTGGTGGGAATGGGAGGGATTGGGAAGGCACTCCTGGCGGCCCTGCCCGGGCATGCCCCCTCCCTGCGCCTGTGGTCTGCCGGACGACGCGAGGGAGACCTGCAGGTTGATCTTGCGGATCCAGCCAGCCTGGAACGTTTGGGCCAGGCCGCCCGGGAGCAGATGTCCCCTCTGCGCCTGGTCATTTGTGCGGCGGGTCTGTTGCACGGCCCTGAGCTGCAGCCCGAAAAACGTCTCAGCCAGGTGGATCCGATCGCTCTCCAGAAGAGTTTTGCCGTGAACGCCTGGGGTCCTCTCCTGCTGGCACAAGCTCTGGAAGCGGCCCTTCCCAGGCAGTCTCCCAGTCATTTCGCCAGTCTTTCCGCCCGGGTGGGAAGCATCTCG
>JBIIHR010000327.1:0-2577 GCA_044235655.1 Cyanobium sp.
AGCCTCATGGGTTTCGATACCCTCGGCGCCAGTCAGATCCTGCGGCGGCCACGGGATCGGGGGTTTGCTGGAACTGCACCCCGCTGGATCGCAGAGCTTCTACACCCTGGCGCCACGGCTGCGCTCTGCCGAATCCGCCGATCGAGGGGAGCAGCTATCCCCTTCGTTGCTGGCGGCCATCGCAGGGCCCGGCCTATGAACAGGCTGCCCAGGGCGATTTCAGCCTGATCCAGGAGCTGTGGTCTTTAGGATTGGGATCATCCTGGGGGAACGATGACCCGCTACCTGCCTCCAGAAGATCAGCATTGGCAGCCCATCGATGTGAGGGGAATCCCGATGCAGGCCTGTCGTCTGTGGGAAGGCGACTACAACGTGGAATCGGGCTTCTATCGCCTACCTGCGGGACTGACGATTCCACGCCACCAGCACCTCACCTGGTGCCAGGTGGTCGTGATCGAGGGATCCATGGAGGTGCAGGTTGAGGATGAACCCCTGCGCGTGATGCCCGCCGGTGGCACCTATTTCGTGGAACCGGGCGACATCCACCAGGAAACCGCTCGGGAGGACACCCTGTTGATGGTGATCTGCGAAGAAGACCGGCCTGCCATGCGCAAACCCATCGACGACCAGGCGTGGGGGTCGTTCTAGGGCGAGCGCACCAGCTCCAGCCCCTCCAGGCGTCCCGCGAAGCCCTGGTCGTAGCTGCGCTCCACAAACCTGCCGCGCCAGCCTGTGGGCAGGTCCGCCAGCAGGGCTTCGGCGTAGGGATGGCGCCGCACCACCGGCTCCACCGTGTGGGCTGGATACAGACGCACCTCTCCGCTACTGACCCGGCAGAGCTCCGCCAGGGCTTGCCGGTGCCAGTTCAGATCCAGCCCCTCGCCGGCCATCAGCCCGCCATCGCGGCAGGGGGCATAGGCCAACAGCAGATGGCCGCTCAGCACCAATGGAAAGCTCCCATCGGCAAAGGGCAGCTTCGGAAGCGCCGCCGCCTGGTAGCTGGCGGGGTGGGCCTCCCGGTCCGCCAGAAAAAGCTCCATGGTGTGGAGGTGTTCCTGGCGGCAGGCCTCCAGATCGAAATCGGAGCGGAGGTCGTCGCTGGCGGCTTGGATCGCCATCGTGGTCTCCAGATCGTCGAGGGCTTGCCGTCGCAGCTCCTCCAGGGGCAGGGCGTAAAGGGGATCCACGGCCGTCACATCGCAGCCGTGGCCGCGCAGCAGGGCCGGCAGCGATCCGGGTCCCCCTGGGCAGTCGAGCACCTTCACCCCGCGCCAGCGCTCCAGCTCCTCTTCCAGGCCGAACATCTTCAGGGCCTGCTCCCCCAGCCGCCCGTAGAACACCACCTTGCTGAATTCCATCAGGTCCTCTCTGCAGGCTTGGCCCAATGGCACAGGGGCCCCTGGCCTGTGCCGATCGCCAGGGCCTCCCGCAGGCACCCCTCCACATACCGCTTGGCCGCCACCACCGCTGCCTCCAGCTCCAGCCCCCGCGCTCGGCCGGCGGTGATCGCTGCCCCCAGGGTGCAGCCGCTGCCGTGGGTGTGGGGGGTGGCGATCGGCGCATGGGTCAACCACTGGCCGGTCCCCCCCTGGGTGAGCAGATAATCCCGGCCCTTCAGCTCCGCCAGCCCGCCGCCCTTCACCAGCACCGCCGCCGATCCCATCGCCAATAGCCGCTCCGCCGCCCGCTCCACATCCGCCCCACCTTCGATGGGGCAGCCACTCAACAAGCGAGCCTCGTGCAGATTGGGGGTGAGCAACTCGGCTTGGGGCAGCAGGCAGCGGCGATAGGCCTCGATGGCCCCCTCCTCCAGCAGCACCGCCCCAGCCCGCGACACCATCACCGGATCGATCAGTTTGGGGATCAGCAGGGAGGCGATGGCGTTGGCTGTTGCCTCGATCAGTGCCTGGTTGAGCAGCATGCCCGTCTTCAGGGCATCCACCGCAAGATCGTTCACCACCGCTTCGATCTGGGCAGTGAGGGCTTCCGGCGGCAGGGCATCCACCCGACTCACCCCGAGGGTGTTCTGCGCCGTCACGCAGCTGATCGCCGAGCAGCCATGCACCTTCTGTGCCGTGAATGTCTTCAGGTCGGCCTGGATCCCTGCCCCACCGCCGGAATCACTGCCACCGATGGTGAGGGCGATGGGGATGGTTTGGCCGGTGCTTGCTGCAGGTGCAGGGGGCATGGATCGGTGCCCTACTGCCGCGCCAGCACCATGCGGATCTGGGCCTGCAGATCCTCCACCGGCGTGCCGCTCACATCCACCAGGGCCCGGCGGATGCGGCCGGGGTAGGCAAACGGGGGCTTGTAGTCGGGTAGGGCCGGGGAGCCGGGATCGGCACCCACCGCCACCCCGGCGGCCAGGCCAAGGCTCAAGGGGATCGTCACTGGGAGGTCGCCCTCGCCCACTGGCGTCCCGTCCACAAACAGCGTGATGTGGGCCGGTGCGCCCTTGCCGGCGGCCAGGTCTGCTGCACCGGTGGGCCGAAACTCCACGCTCAACACGTGGTGGCCGGCGGGCAGGGCGCTGGTGGCGCGCACATGGAAGTAGCTGTCGGCCACGTAGTTGTAGCC